>CAYXFW010000321.1:0-4283 GCA_964464305.1 uncultured Verrucomicrobiota bacterium | reverse complement strand
CCCGCCGAGCTGCGATTCGAGATCGGTCTTCGGCTTGGGGACCGTCCGCGCGGCCGCCGGGGCCGCCGGCGCGGGCGGTGGCGGCAGAGGCGGCGGCATCGGTGGGGCGAACCGTGGCGATGGAACGGAGGCAGGTCGCGCGTCCGTCCCGGGCACCCGCCCGGGTTCCGGGGCTTCCATAGGCCGGGGGATTCCGGCGATCCCGGGGGCCGGCGATGCCGTCGGGAGGGAGTTTCGCAGGTGCTCCACCTCGCGCCGCAGCCGCCCGGTTTGCACCAAGGCGACGATGGAGAGGACCAGCGGGGCGCCGAACAGGAGAACGGCGATCAGAAGGAAGGGAACGATCTCGCTCATACGCCCATGCTACGCCCGGCAGGCGACGAAATCGACTCCTCCGATCGATTCGCTCGCGCCTCGCCAACGCCTTCTGACGCGCACGAAAAATGTAACGATCGTTACACCAAACGTGCAGATGGACGGCGCGGGCCCGGGCGGATGTGCTCGTTTCCGAGCGCCAGGGATCGACGATGTACTCTGTTTCGAGAGCCGGGCGGGATTCGGCACTCTTCCGTCCGGCGGGTTGCCGCAATCCGGGAGGGCCTCGTTCAGGAGGGGCTGCGGGCGATGGCCCAGCCGATGGTGTAGGTGGCGGCGACACCGCCGTCGGGGTGGGGGAAGCGCCGTTCGTATTCGTCCGCAAGGGCGGTGAGTTCGCGGCGGACGAGGGGGGGCGCCGGGCGGTAGAGCAGGCCGCCGGTCAGGCCCTGATCGTGGATGCAGCGAAGGCATTCCGCCGCCGACTCGTGACGGGTCACGAGCTCGTACGACCCATCCCCGAGCCGCTGCAGGCCGATCTGGTCCATGGCAAGAGTCAGATCCGCGAGCGTGGGCATCGCCCGGCGTGCCGGCTTGCCCGGCGCGACCGTCTCCCGGGCGGCGTGAAGTTCGCCGAGCGTGCCGTTGAGCATCAGCGAGACCGCGAGCAATCCCTCGGGCGACGTGCAGCCGGCGAGGTTGCGGATGGCCTCGTCCAGCGATGCGGCCCAGTGAAGCGAGGAACTGCTGACGACGAGCGGATAGGGCAGGACGGGCATGAAATGGACGAAGTCCGCATGGAGCCAGCGGACCGAGTTTGAGGGGATCCGACGCTGCGCGGTGTCGAGCATCGCCTCGGAGATATCGAAGGCGTCGACGCGCGATCGCGGGAACCGTTCCAAGAGCAGCCCCGTCAGTTGTCCGCTGCCGCAGCCGGCCTCGAGGATGCGAAAGGGCTCGGGCAGGTCGCCGAGTTGGTCCATCAGGCGGGCGGCAGCCTCGCGCTGAACCGACGCGTGAAGGTCGTAGCATGCAGCGCCACGATTGAACCGCGCATGCGTGCTCCGGAGATGGTGCAAGGCGTCCGTCACTCGATGCCGCGCCTTCCGGTCACCGCGCGATGGGCCCGCGCCTGCGGAGTCCGGTCCCGCAGTGCCTGCCCCTTCATCGATTCCATGGTTGAGGTGGAACGCACGCGCGTAGGCTCCGCCGGATGGCATCCGCCACCCGGTGGGGCGATGTGACCGGCACACTATGCCCGCTTCCCGTGAGGACTTCCAGAAATCCCGTCCGATTTCTTGCGAGGACCTCCGAAGCCTGGCAGGGAACGATCCTGTCCGTCTCGCCGTGGATGCACACGGTGCGCGGTTCCGGCCGGACGGGCCGGCCCCTCAAATCGGTGCTCTCCAGATAGTCCAGGCCTGCGACGAGTTGGAGAAGGCCCAGGGCGAGCGCAGCATCGATGCGCGGGTCGAGCGCGTCCGCACCGATGGAATCGGGCTGCGCGCATCCGGCGAGGAAACCCCGCAGTGCGCGGCGCGGATCTCGCCGGAGACCGGCCCGGAGCGCCCGCAGGGCCGCGGGTGTCTGTCCCCACGGCCAATCCGCCGTCGTGCAGAACCTTGGCGTCGAGGCGACCAGGACCAATCCTGCGGTTGACGGCGGCGAGTCCGAGGTCAGGGCATCGAGCGCGACGATGCCGCCCATGGACCATCCGATCACGAGGGGCGGGCATCGTGCCGCGGCGATCCGTGCCGCCATTTCCCCGGCCCACCGTGTCGGGTCATCTCCTAATTCACTCGTGGAGAGGCACATGGTTTCGAACTCAGCTCCGAGCGCCTCAGCGAGGGGATCACACCTGGGCTCCCGCGGCCGCGATGATGGCCTCGGCAGCGGAAGCCAGGTCTTCCGGCGAATGGGCCAGCGTGACAGACAGCCGCAGCCGTGCCGTGCCCGGGGGCACCGTGGGCGGTCGGATTGCGATCGCGAGGATGCCGGCCGCCTCGAGACGCGCGGCGAGGCCGAGCGCCCGCTCGGGCGTGCCGGCGTGGATGGGGACGATCGGGCTGTCGCCGCCGCCGACCTCGAGTCTTGCGGCGCGCAGCTTGGCCCGGAACGCCGCCGTGCGCGCACGGAGCCCGGCGCCGAGCCCCGGCTCGCGGTGAAGGACATCCAGCGCGCCCAATGCCGCTCCGGCTGCGGCGGGAGGAAGACCGGTGGAGTAGACGAACGACCGGGCGCGGTTGACGAGCCAGTCGCGCAGGGATTCGGAGCCTGCGGCGAATCCCCCGGCGGAACCGAGGGCCTTGCTCAGGGTGCCCATGGAGACGGTGATACGGCCCTGGAGGCCGAGTTCGACGACGCGGCCCGCACCGCCGGGGCCGAAGACGCCGGTCGCGTGGGCCTCGTCGGCCAGCAGCATCGCGCCATGGCGGCCGGCCAACTCCGCCAATTCGGCGAGCGGGGCCAGGTCGCCGTCCATGCTGAAGACCGACTCGGTGACGATCAGACGCCGCCCCTTCGCTGGCGCCCCGCGGAGAAGCGAATCGAGATGACCGGCGTCGTTGTGCCGGAAGCGGTGCAGGCCGGCGCCGGACAGGCGGACAGCGTCGAGAAGGCTCGCGTGGGCGAGCCGGTCGGCAAAGACATGATCGCCGCGGCCGCAGAGGGCGGGCACGATGCCCGTATTGGCTGCGTAGCCCGACGTGAACGTGAGGGCGGCCGGGCACTGCTTCAGGTCCGCCAGCCGTCGATCGAGCTCCTCGTGGCAGGGCAGGCGGCCGCAGACGAGTTGCGAGGCGGTTGCGCCCGCGCCGTACGCCTCCAACGCCCGCCGGGCCTCTGCCATAACGTGCGGATGCGAGGCCAGGGCAAGGTAGTCATTCGAGGCCAGGTTCATCAGGCGCCGGCCGCCGGCCTCGATGAACCCCCCGGCTCCTGACCGGACCACCAGCCGCCGGCGCAGATGCATGGCGTCGAGATCCGCAAGTCCGGCGGTCATCCAGTCATCGGCATTCATAATCGAGAGTGGCACGAACGGTCCTGAGGTCGCCGTTGCGATGCGCGGCACGATCATGCGTCCTGATTTGCCGCGGTCAAGCCGGCGCGACGTCCACGCGGGCCTTTTCTCTGTCCCTGGGCCTGCGGCCAGGGGTAGAATCGGTCCCGTCTGAACGAACCATGAGGAGGGCGCGCATGAGCCATGCATCGGGGATCCGTGGAATCGCACTCGGGGCGGGGGTGCTGGCAGGGCTCGTGACGGTGGCGGCGCGGGCGGCCGTGGTGTATCCGGGGCCGCCGCCCGGACCGGCGGCGATGGAGTCCCGGGACGGGCGGCTGATCGCCACCAATGCCGCGCTCTGCCTGTCGTGGACCTGCGACGGACGCGGCCTGCGTCCGGTGGCGGTGCGCGATGTTCAGACGGGGCGGAGTTTATCCCTGTCGCCCGGCGCCGAGGTGTTCCGGATCGTCCTGTCCGACGGCCAGAGCCATGCGGCATCGTCGCTGGCGGTCGAGGGGGATCCGCGCATTCTGGATCTGGCTCCGGATCCGAAGGCGTCGCGATGGGCCGCGCGGATTCCGGGCCGCCGGGTCGAGGTGGCGTTGTGTTCGGCGGATCGGCGATTCCGCGCGGTCTGGAGCGCCGTTCTTCACGACGGGGCCAACTACGTCCGCCAGGAGCTCGTCGTGACGGCGGTCGGGGGGGACGTTCCGATCCGCGAGATCGTATGGATGGAGGGCGTCGCTTCCGGAGGCCGCGTCGCCGGGCGGGTGGACGGGTCCCCGGCGATCGCCGAAGGCTTCTTTCTCGGCTGCGAGGATCCCCATGCCGTCGCCGCCACGAATCCGGTGTCCTTCCGGATGACGCGCAACGCGCCGCTTCGCAAGGGCGAGACCCTGGCGCAGAGTTGCGTCGCGGGCGTCGCGCCGCCGGGACAGATGCGCCGCGCGTTCCTGCACTACCTCGA
>CAYXFW010000320.1:3179-4304 GCA_964464305.1 uncultured Verrucomicrobiota bacterium | reverse complement strand
AGAACTCCACCTCGGCCTTGACGCCGTTCTTTTCGAGATAGCGACGGGTGAGCCCGACGGCCTCGGTGGCGATGCGCTTGCCTTCGAGGTCCTTCACCGACTGGAACGGCGATCCCTCGGGCACGGCCAGCACCCAGCGGACCGGACGGAACCCCTGCTTGGCGTAGCGCAACTCGGCGACCTCGACCACGTCGGAGCCGTTCTCCCGGATCCAGTCGAACCCGGTCAGCCCGGCGTCGAGATGCCCGTTTTCGACGTAGCGGCTGATTTCCTGCGCGCGGATGAGGCGGGCACGGATGTCCGGATCGTCGACTTCCGGAATGTAGGATCGATCCCCGGCGCGCACCTTGAACCCGGCGCGCCCCATCAGGGAAAACGTCGCCTCTTGCAGGCTGCCCTTCGGCAACCCCAGCATCAGGATGTTCGATTCCGCCGCCTTCCCAGCCATTCCGTCCTCCCCGCGGCGGGTCCAACCGCCGGGCACAAGCGGGGGAGAATCCCTTGAAATCCGGCGAATGTCAAATGCGGACCACCCGGCGCCCCTCGACGCGGAGGCGGCCGGCGGACAGAAGCTGGAGCGCCTCGGGGTACGCCAGGTGTTCCTGCTCCTGGATCCGGGCGTGGAGGGTCGCGGGGGTGTCGCCGTCGCGCACCTCGACGGACCGCTGCACGAGGATCGGACCCGTATCGGTCCCCTCGTCGACGAAGTGCACGGTGCATCCGGCGACGCGCGCCCCGTACTCCAGCGCCTGCTGCCACGCGTGAAGGCCCGGGAAGGCCGGCAGCAGCGACGGATGGATGTTGACCATGCGGTGGCGGTAGGCGCCGATCAGCCCGGGCTTCACGATCCGCATGAACCCGGCCAGCGCGATGGCGTCCGCGCCGTGGTCGCGCAGGATGCCGAGCACCCGATCCTCCGCCGCCCCCTCCAGCTTCGTCTTGAACGGCGCGCAATCGACAGGGATCGCCGGCACGCCCGCCGCGCGGGCCCGATCGAGAATGAAGGCGTCCGCCACGTCGGAAAGCACGCACACAACCCGCGCCTCCAGCCGCCCCTCCCGGATCGCATCCAGGATCGACTGGAGATTGCTCCCCTTCCCCGACCCGATCACCGCCAGTGAAAGC
>CAYXFW010000320.1:0-3169 GCA_964464305.1 uncultured Verrucomicrobiota bacterium | reverse complement strand
AAAGCATGTCCCCGCTCCCTCGTTTCCCCGGACTCTATCCCGCCCCGCGTGCAGGAACAAGAAGCCCCGCGGAATCGGATCAGGCACCTTCCGTCGTCCCGGAGGCCTCACTCCTTGGGCAGGTTCCGTCGCGCGGCCCTGGCGGCCAGAGCGCCGCCGACGCTGGTGATGAGGATCACGAGCGTCAGCAGCATCTCCTGATCGGCCCTGTCCTCGGATGACATGACGCCAGGCAGAAAAGCGTCCGGTATGAGGAGCGGCCCCAGATAGAAAAGCACGAAGCTCAGCGGGATGGGCGCTACGACCAGGAGCACGAGCGTCACGAGCAACCAGAGTGCCACCCCATCGCCCTCGGGCTCCATCTCCTCGAAGGGCTGGGTCCCGGCTTCCTCAACCAGCCCCTCTCCCTCGTAGGGTGCAGCCTGGAGGATTTCCGAGGCGTATGCAGCATCCTCTCCCGGGACCATCAGCCGGACCCCGCCGCCCGCGAAGCTCATCATGGGGTGGCTCCGCGCAAGGATTTCGCCCTCGAGAATCGCGCCAACCCCCGACGACTCGAGCAGTTCGCGTGCGAACTCGGCATGTTGAGGATGGAGATACGATGCGAGACAGACGGCTCCCCCATCGCCCTTGGAAACACCGGCGGGCGCGAGAACCGGCGGTCCCGCACCGGGTCCGGGCAGGGTGACGAGTGCCGAACATGATTCGCAGAGGACCGGACGCCCCTCGTCGCGGCGCCGCGCCCGAATGACATGCCCGCAATGGGGACAAGGGTGCCGCATGCGGAGGTAGGCAACCCCCGGGGAGCCGGTCCGGGTGGAGATTGCCAGCGAAACGAGGAACAACAACACGGGGAGGGAGACGAAGACGAGCCCTCCGCTCAATCCGACCAGCGGCATCGCGAGGTACGCGGTCGCCATCGAGAATATCGTCCCCCACACGAACGGGGATGCGCGCCACCCTTTCGACCTCAGCCTGTACGAGGCCGGCTCGATGAACAGCAGCACAACGGCCAGAATCTCAATCGCGCCAAACATGGCACCGCCTCATCCGTCGCCTCCGCCGGATCAAGTCTACGGAAATCGCCCGCGCGACTCAATGGTGCCGGGAACGGGGGTGTGGGTGCGGCTCAGTCCTCTTGACGAAAGAAATCTGAAGAGACGGACCCCGACAGACGTTTCCCTTGAGAGAGGAGACCGTACAGGCATGAAGGCATATGTAGGACTCGCGTTGCTGGCCATCTGGGGCTGCAACAGTTATCACCCGGCCGCGTCCGAAAGTCCTGGCTCTCCGGCGGTTGCCGGAAGGGAACTTCGGGACGTGCGGCACGATCCGAAGGATCCGCTCGCCGCCCCGGCGGTACCCGCCGGACAGGTTCGGACGCGTGCCTCCGTGGACAACGAGCGGCTGGGGCTGCGGGTGACGGTCGCCCCCCTCAAGCACCGAAGCCCCGGAATTCGCATGGACCTTTTCCAGTCGTTCACGGGAATGCTGGCTCTACAACGGGATCCTCGATGGCACGTATGCCGATCCCCACAGCTTCGCCGCAAGCGGCGAACTGCTGTTCGAGAATGCGGACACCCGCCAAACCTGGCGGGTTGAATGCGCCGCCGAGATCCTCCGCAAGGCGAAACCCGGCCTCGCCCTGAAGATCAAACCGGGCGAACCAAAGACCGTGGTGCTCACGGTACCCGATGCCGGCAAACACCTGGTGTTCGTGCCGTGCCGTGGCGGCGATGGCGCAGACCGTCTGCCGCCCGGACGCTACCAAGCCGTATTCACCTTGCACTTCGCCCAGCCCGAGGACGTCCCCGCCGGCACCGAGAACCTTTGGTGGCGTGGACTCGTGACGACCCCACCGGTTGCCTTCACGATCGCCCCGCGGCCGAAATGATCTGTAAGGGGAGGCTGTCGCCGCCGGCCGATTGACAGTTTCAGGGACGGACCTACCATCCGCGCCGTGCATCCGGGGCGGGCCATGTTCCTGGCGGCGGTCGCAACGATGGTGGTTGCGGGCGCCCCGGCGACCGTGTCCGCGGCCGACAGCGTGACCGACCGGGTCGCGAGGCGGACCTATCCCTCCGTCTTCCAGGCATGGAGCCCGGCGGATAACATGGCGCCGGAGGGCACGAATGCCACCTTGGCCCGGCACGATCTCCATTGGAACGGGCTCTACAGCCTGATGCGGCTCGTCTGGAGCAGTTCGCCGCAGGGGCTCGCTACGAACTTCACCCCCGCAAGCGTTGCCAATGCCCTGACCGTGCGGACCAATCTGTGGGCGCTCAATTCCAACCTGGTCTTCATCGCGGAAATCCGGTACCGCGACGCCAACACGAACTGGCTCGGCGGCACGAATCACGTCTGGTGGCTGCGGGACAAGACCAACGCACTGGTCTACGGATGGACCGAGGGCAACTATGTGCGTCTCGACTACCGCAACCCCGATTTCCGGACGCAGGTGGTCGCGCAGGCCCGCGCCGCGTGCGAGGCCGGCTGCGACGGTGTCTTTCTGGATTGGTGGGACGAGGGCGAGGTCTTCGAGGGCGTGTCCATGCTGCCGCACCGGACCAACCTGCTCGCGGCCATCCGCGCCGCGATCGGCCCGGAGAAGCTCGTCATCGTCAACTCCAACGACCGGCAGGTCCCCATCTCCGCTCCCTGGGTCAACGGCCTGTTCATGGAGTGCTACGACACGTCGACCTCGCAGAGGTGGGCGCAAATCGAAGGCACCCTCGTCTGGGCCGAAGCGAACCTCCGCGCCCCGCGCGTCAACTGCCTCGAGTTCTGGTACCACTCGTCCCGGAACGATTCGAACCTCATGCGGGCCGCCACCACGCTTGCGCTGACGCGGTCGGACGGCTACTGCCTCTTCTCCGACCCCAACAGCCTGCCCACCGGCGACCACCTTCACAATTGGTACGCGTTCTGGGACCGCAGCCTGGGACATCCGCTCGACGCCGGCGCGAAGATGCCCGACGGCTCCGTCCGCCGGGCGTTCGACCGTGGCACCGCCGTCTTCAACACGATGGGCAATCCCGCCGCAACCGTGACCTTCCCCCGCCTCATGGCCAGCCTCGCCACCGGCGTCACCTCGCGCCAGCACACCGTGGCCACCGCCGACGGCGACATCTTCCTCGCGGCGCCGTTCACGACGAACGACACGCCGTAC
>CAYXFW010000319.1:0-4311 GCA_964464305.1 uncultured Verrucomicrobiota bacterium | reverse complement strand
TGGCCGCGGCACTCGACAGCCGGCGGATCATCTCCTCCTCAGGGACAAAGCCCAACAGGCGGACGTTCGCAAGCTTGTAGTCGGCGACCATTGCCGCCAGCGCGTCCTGTTCCGGACCGGATCCCATGATGTCCGCCTGAACGTCCGGCGCGAAGCGCATCGCTTCCACGAACGTGCGTACCCCCTTCTCCGCCGAAAGTCGGCCCACATAGACGACGTTACGCCCCCGGGGCGCGGCATCCCGCTCGGTACCGTCCAGCCGGAGAAAGTTGCCGCCCAACCGGATCCGGTCCGGCGTTGTCAGGCTGTACTGGAGGAACTTCTCCCGCGTGAACTCGTTCAGGACGATGAACCGGTCGATCATGCGGAACGTGCCGCGGCGGCGATGCCAAGCCAGGATCGCGGCGTAGAGGCCGCTGAGCAACCGGCTCTCGTGGTAGCACTTCAGCCTGACGGCGTGCCAGGTGCTGCCTCCCGCGCAGAGTTCGCAGTTGCGTCCATGCGTGTAGAACAGACCATTGGGACAGAGGAACCGGTAGTTCTGAACCATCTGGACGATCGGAACCCCAGCCCGGTACAGGGCCACATAGGCGCTCGGCGAGATGAGCGGGTAGACGTTCTGAACGTGGGCCACATCCGGCCGGAACTCGGCGACGATCCGCGTCAAGTCGCGAACCGTTCTTCGCGCATAGATCGCGCGCGAGAAGAAGAGCGCCTTCTGTAAAGGCGAGTAGTCGCGGATCTCCCGGTTGTCGCGGGAGTACTCCCTGACCTCGTGCCCACGCGCCTGCAGCTCGGCGATATACGATTCGATCGCGGTCTTCTCGCCGCCGGCCCTCTCGATGGCGGCGCCCATGTAGTGGCAGTGGACGACGAGGATTTTCATGGCTTCTTTGCTACTTCCAGCAGCAGACGCCCTCCCATTCCCGGCTGCATGGCTGTCATCGCGAGTCGACGTATCGTCACTTCAGCGTTGTCATCGCGAGGCGCGGCGCAGCCGTGCCGTGGCGATCCAGAATGCATATCGCTTCACGGGGCGCCGACCAAATCGTTCCATTCTGGATTACATGACTCGATGAGGGACAGCTTCTTGCGACGAGACCCTGCCTTGATCTGCTTCTCCCTCGCGATTGCGGCGTCCGGCGTCTCGAAGAACTCCCGGTAGACAAGCCGATGGAGACCGTACCGGCTTGTGAATCCTGCGAAGTGGCCGTTCCGATGCTGCCAGACCCGCCGTGGAAGGTCGCTCGTCACGCCGGTGTAGAGCGTCCCGTTCCGGCGATTGGTCATGATGTAGACGGCATACGATCGACGTACCACGGCCACGGCTGTCTCCCAATGTCTCTAGGCTCTCAACTATGGAAGGAGCCGCGGCGGGAGAATTCCAATGATTTTTCGTGGGCTGTTTCTGGATTGCTTCGGCGCTGCGCGCCTCGCAATGACAGGTCCCTGCTCGGTGTCATCGCGAGGGGACATATCCGCACTTCAGCGTTGTCATCGCGAGTCGACGCATCGTCACTTCAGCGTTGTCATCGCGAGGAGGCCCGTCCTCGGGCCGACGCGGCGATCCAGAATGCGCCACATGGATCTTCCGCTCCCGGCAGGCCCGGCAATCTTCATGGATCAATTCCTCCGGACTGCTTTCTGGATTGCTTCGGCGCTACGCGCCTCGCAATGACAATCCGCGGATCACCATCACAGCGCGGCCAGCAGGGCATCCGCAACCCGGTCCACCATCTCATCCGTCATCGCCGGGAACAGCGGAAGTGTGAGTTCCCGCGCGGAGACATCTTCCGTGCACGGCAGGGATGCCGGGATGTTCCGATAGGCCGTGAAGCGGTGGACTGGTGGATAGTGGATGCTCGTCTGGATCCCCGCCTCCTTCATGCCTTGCATCACGGCGGCGCGATCCGTGCCGGACGGAAGCAGCACGGGCGCAATGTGCACGCCGGTGTCGTCGATCAGCGGCCCGAAGCGCCCCGCGGCCAGCGGCATCGAAATCGACGTTCCGGAAAACCTCTCAGCATAGCGCCGGAATATCCGGCGACGCGCAGCCAGTGCGTCGGGCAAGCGACCAAGCTGCACCTGCATCAACGCGGCCCGCATTTCGTCCATCCGACAGTTAAAGCCGGGGCTGATGACGTCGTAGCTGAAGGCATGCCCCTTGTGTCGCTCCATGGTCGGCGCCGTCATGCCGTGGCTCCGCAGGAGCCGGATACGACGCGCCAGATCGTCGTCCTGAGTGAGGATCGCCCCGCCTTCCCCGCACGTGGCGTTCTTGTTCGAGTAGAAACTGAAGCAGCCTGCGTCCCCGATCAAGCCGAGTGTTGTCAGACCGGCTCGTCCCGCTGGAGGGCCGCGCTCCGTCGAGGCCGGTTTGGCGCCGACAGAGCGGCGCCCTCCAAGATGATCGGCGTCCGCTGGCGAGGTGCCCATGCGGCTGTAAAGGGCGTGGGCGCAATCCTCGATCACGAAGAGGTTGTGCCGTCGCGCGATCGCGACGATCTCTTCCATTCGGCAGGGGAATCCGGCGTAGTGAACGACGACCACCGCCCGGGTGGCCGGCCCGATCGCGGCCTCGACCGCGGCGGGATCCAGCGTCCAATCGTCGGGCCCCACGATGTCGCAAAACTTGACCGATGCCCCCGTCGCGCGAAGGGCGCTGGCGCTGGCCACGAATGTGAGCGACGGACACAGCACTTCGTCGCCGGGGCCGAGACCCAGCGATGCGCCGACCAGGTGAAGCGCTGCGGTGCAGTTGCTCACGGCAATCGCGTGGCGCGCTCCGGTGTCCCGGCACATCTGTGCTTCGAGACGCTCGACTTCCTCGCCCATGGTCAGCCATGCGCGTCGGAGCGGCCGCAGGAGGGCTTCCTCTTCCTCGGGACCAAAAGACGTGGAAAACAGCGGGATCTGCCAGCTCATGGGATTGAGTTCCTTGCGGTGGGATTCAGGTGCTTCGGAGTCTGTCGACTGGATTGCTTCGTCGCTCCGCTCCTCGCAATGACAGGAGAGAAAGAGGCTCTCGCAATGACACGCCCATTCCTGTCATCGCGAGGAGGCCCGTCCTCGGGCCGCCGTGGCGATCCAGAATACGGCTACGAACCACACGCCTCCGCGGGGACAACCAGCCTGTCGTGGACCCACTCACTCCGGAGGCGGTTTCTGGATTGCTTCGGCGCTGCGCGCCTCGCAATGACAACCAGGGGCTGAGGCAGCCGGCAACAGCCGTGCCCGATGCTGCTCGAAAATCGCGGTCGCCTGCGCGTAATCATCCGGCCTGCCAATGTCCAGCCAGAGGCCATTGAAGACAGAGGCCCGCACCGGAATCCCCTCCGCCAGGCAGAGCCGCATCAGGTCATCGAATCCGAAGAACCCTTTCTCCGGTATTCTGGGCAGAACCCGCGGGTCGAAGGCGTAGATGCCCATGCTGCAAGGGAAGTCGTAGGTCGGCTTTTCGTGGAAGCCCGTGATTCGTCCGCCGGCGTCGAGGTCGAACACACCGAGGGAGATCGCCACGCGCTTGTGATACACACCGATCGAGACCATGCAGTCCGACCGGACGTGTTCCTCCATGAACGACCTGTAATTGAAATCCGTCAGCAGATCGCCGTTCATCACCAGGAATGGACCGTCGAGGTCGGGCACTTGCCGTGCCGCTCCGATCGTGCCGCGCGGCTCGTCTTCGACCACGTAGTCGATGCTCGCCCCCCACTGCGAACCGTCCCCGATGACTGCCCGGATCAGGTGCGCCAGATGGCCGACGGTAATGGTGATGCGATCGAAACCCTGATGGACCAGTTGCCGGATGACGACCTCGAGGATCGACAGGTCCCCGACCGGCAGCAACGGCTTCGGCAGGACATTCGTGTACGGCAGCAGCCGGGTCCCTTTGCCCCCTGCCTGGATCAGCGCCCGGTTCATACCTGGTACTCCTGGACCCTGTACTGCTCCAAGTGTGCGGCGATGTACTCGGCCGTCCTCCGCAGACCTCCCTCCAAATCCACGATCGGACGCCAGCCGCCCAGGGCAGCCGCCTTGCGGTTGTCGCTGATCAGCGCCATGACCTCGCTCTTCGCGGGCCGCACGCGCCCGGCGTCGGTCACAATGGGAACCTCCCGGGCGACGATTCGCATGCATGCCTTGGCGAGGTCGCCGACCGAGATGGTGGTTCCTGTGCCCAGGTTGACCGTCTCGCCGACCGCCGGATCGCTGGCACCCAGAGCCAGAATCCCCGCGGCCGTATCGGAAACGAAGGTGAGATCCCGGGTCGGATCGAGCGATCCAATTCTCAGCTCGGTGCAGCCGGCC
>CAYXFW010000318.1:0-4315 GCA_964464305.1 uncultured Verrucomicrobiota bacterium | reverse complement strand
GGCCGACCAGTTGCAATCGGGCGCGCTCTGCCCGGTCTTGTAGACCGCGCCGCCGACCGTGTAGCACGGCGTCAGTTCTTCCTTCTGGCTCCGCGCGTTGCACCATTTCACGGCGTCGAACCAACTGACCGTGTGAACCGGATGGTTCGCCGCCTTGCCCTGACCCGCCTTATCGAAAGCATACCCGTTCGCGGTGGCCCACGTCCTGACCTCGTCCCACATCGCCTTCTTCGCCTCGGTCTTGTCGATGTAGAAGGCGCTGACGAAGACGGTGTGGACCGGGCGCTCGTCGGTCTCGCCCTCCGTGAACGCGTCGCCCATCGAGAGCGAGCCGTCGGGGTTGTAGGCCGTACCGGCAGGGGGATTCGGATCGATTGCCTTGAGCGATCCCGTCGTGCCGGCAATCTCAAAACGCACGTAGTCGGTCCAGTTCGACTCCACCGCGGGATTCGATGTCCGCTGCACCGTCCCGGTCACGCCCGACACCGTCCCGGTCCACTCGATCGTCCCGTCGCCGCGTATCGCGGTGATCGTCGTCTCCACGGGCGCAACGAGCCTGAAGAAGTCGTTCTCCGCTGTCGCAATCGTCGTGACGCAGAGGGCGACGCCCGCCGCGACCGCGGACAACTGATTCCCGGTTCTCATCGCTGTTTCCTCACGAGCCTTCGCTCCCGTGCGCCGGCTCGCAGGATGCATGTGCGAAGGGGGCATTTCAACTGGAAACGAGCACCGGAAACGAGAAGCGCGAACGCATATAAGTCTTCTGGTTGAGATCGGGAGAATTTCGGCAGGGCCAGATAAATAGTCCGTGGCGGGCTTGCCGCCCGCCCGGTTGGCGTCCGGCGGCATGGACTGTTTGCCTGTCACCATGACGCCGACCCCGAAAGGACCTCACTCGAACAGCCGGTTTCGGTCCACGGGGGGAAGATCCATCCAAGGGTTGGAAGGGTGGCCGATGCCACCGTCCGAACCTTGGACGGCGCCCGGGCTTCCTATGTCCCCGTGCCCCTCTTTCCTCTGCGATCTCTGCGCTCTCGAGCGAGCGCCGAGCGAGCCCTTCGACAAGCTCAGGGCGGGCGCGAGACAAGTCCGCTCCCGAAAGACTCACGCCATAGAATTCCTTCGGCGTTCTGCGGTTCGGTATTCTTCGGTTCTGCCGTTCGCCCCAAGGCAGAGGAGGCGAGGGATTGGGAGAAGGAGAGAACAGCAGAATATCGAATACTGAACCGCAGAATCACGAAGTCCGGGTTTCGGACGAGAATTGAGGATAGGCCGATAGTCCGTGGCGGGCTTGCGGCATGCCTGGCTGGCGTCCAGCGGGGTGGGGCGTGGACCGTTTGCCTGTCACCATGACTTTTGGCTGAGGGCTGACCTCCGACCTCTGACCTCCGACCTCGGTCCTCGTCCCTCCGCCCCTCGTCCCTCTCCCCATCGGGTTCCGCTTTGGGCGGTGTCACGCGGGCAGGGGGCGGCGTTCGATGGACGCGTGGATGCCGGTGAGGATCTCGTAGGGGATGGTCCGGCAGAGGGTGGCGAGCTCGTCCGCCCAGATTTCCTGGTTGCCCTGGCGGCCGATGAGGACGGCCTCGTCGCCCGGCTTCACGGCGGCGTAGAGGCCGGCGTCGACGGTGATCCAGTTCATGCTGACGCGGCCGATGACGCGGCAGCGGCGGCCCCCGATCAGGACGTGGCTGCGGTTGCTGAGGGTGCGGAGATATCCGTCGGCGTATCCGGCGGCGATGACGGCCAGCGTCGTCGCGGCGGGGGTCGTGTAGGTGCCGTAGTATCCGACCGCGGTGTTGGCCGGCACGCGGCGGACCTGGACGACGCGGGTCTTCCACTGCAGCACGGGCCGGGTGTGGATGCGGCCGGCCGCATCGGAGGCGCCGTAGCCGAAGGCGACGATGCCGGGGCGGACGCCGTCGAAGTCCCACTCCGGATGCAGGAGCGTCGCGCGGCTGCTGGAGACGTGGCGGAACAGGCGGCGGCCGGCGGCGTGCTCGGCGGCCTCCACGATGCGGGCGAAGCGGCCGGCCTGGACGCCCGCCGGGTCGTCCGGTCCCGGCTCGACGCGGGCGAAGTGCGTGCAGATGCCCTCGACGCGCAGGCCCTCCTCGCGGATCAGCGGAATCGCGGTTTCGGTCGCAGCCTCCCAGGCGAACCCCAGCCGGCCCATCCCGGTGTCGATCTTCAGGTGCACGGGCAGGCGGAGCTTCCGGCGCCGGGCCTCGGCGGCCAGGGCGCGGCCGTGGTCGGCATCGACCACGATGGGGATGACTCGCAGCTTCGCGAGGAGACCGACCTCCGAGGGGTCCGCCGGACCGAGCAGGACGATGCGGGCGCGCGGGGCGGCCTTGCGGACCGCGGCGGCCTCGTGGGGATAGGCGGCGGCGAACCACCGGATGCCCGCCGAGGCGGCGACCCGGGCGACGGCGGCGGTGCCGTGGCCGTAGGCGTCGGCCTTGACCACGAGGATGGCCTCCGTGGTGGCCGGCAGGGCCGTGCGAATGGCATCGAGGTTACCCCGAAGTCCGGCGAGGTCGATCTCCACCCAGGAAGGGCCCATCGGTCACCTTCGGGCGGTGCGGCCCGCGCCGTTGCAGGACTTGCAGAGCAGGTGCCCGGCCCCGCGGCATACCTCGCAGGGTTGTCCCCGTCGCGTTCCTGCGCCCTTGCAGTTGGTGCACTCCAGGATCCCGTCGCCCTTGCACTTGGTGCACGTGGGTGCGTCACCGGAACCCTGGCAGGTCTTGCAGGTCGATTCGCCGAGGCCTTTGCAAGTTGCGCAGGGGATGAATCCCTTGCCCATGCACGTCTGGCAGGGCCGTCGTCCGGTTCCGTTGCAGGTGGCGCATCGGGAGTTCAGGGCCGACGAGGTCCGGCCGCTGGTACTGCTGCTGCTGCTGAGGCCGGTGTTCGGGTTGGTGCCGCGGCCCTTGCCGTTGCAGTCGGGGCAGATCTCGACGCCCGACGCGCAGTTGTCGTTTGAGCAGGCGAGGATGCCGGCGCCGCTGCAGGTGCGGCAGGCGAGGGACTTGAATCCGCGACAGGTGGAGCACGGAACGCCGGCGGCCTTGCGCATGGCGGACTGCTCGCGGGCGGTGAGGGAGGCGTAGAGTCCTTCCGGCAGCCACAGGCCCCGGGTTTCCTCCAAGCCGCGCAGCTTCTCTTCCGCGGCGAACGTCTGGAGCGCGGCGGCCTCCTCCCGGACGATCCGGTCGTCCGGGGCCCGGGCGGGAAGGAGCCCCAGGCCCTTGCAGACGGGGCACTTGCCCCCGAAGACGGTCTGGTCGATGATGTCGCCCTTCATCGACCGGGCCTTCATCTTCGGGCTGCCGGTTCCCTCGCAGGCGGGGCAGGGCTGCGAGAGCGTGATCAGGGCCGCGCGGCAGTCCCGCACGAGCTTCTCGAGCTGAACGACGGCGGTGGCGGAGTCGCGC
Source organism: uncultured Verrucomicrobiota bacterium (assembly GCA_964464305.1). Lineage (GTDB taxonomy): Bacteria > Verrucomicrobiota > Kiritimatiellia > PWTM01 > PWTM01 > VGWF01. Next base: position 875 of record CAYXFW010000318.1, on the reverse strand, counting down.
CCCTTGAGCGTCAGCATGGCTGCGCCGTTTCGCGCGAAGAGGATGGCACCCCAGTAGGCTTCCTGATCGAAGAACTTCCGGGCGGCGGCGACCTGCTCGGCGATGACGGGCTCCGCCAGTTTCCGGGCGTCCGGCGCCTGGGCCGGAGCCGGCTCCACCGGGGGCGGCGGCGGGGCGGCCGTGATCAGGGGCGGCAGCGCGGCCTTGCAGTGGGAGCATTCCACGGCCTCGGCCGCGGCTTCGTGGCCGCAGGCGGGGCAGACGCGGATCGCCGCCGCCAGGGCGGCCGGACCGAAGGCCGCGAAGGCGAACGCGCCTCCGAGAAGGGCGTTGCCCAAGAAGTTCCGCCGGGTGGATGGACGCGGCATGCAGCGATCTCCGGGAATTGCGGTTGCGCTGAAACAATACTATAGTGCCCCGGCGCGTTATCTACAAGGGCAACCGGAATGAAGTCGGGCAACGAGCGCCGCGGACAGGCCACCGTCGAGTTTGTGACGATGATGGGCCTGCTGATGCTGGTGCTGGTGGTCCTGGCCCTGTTGCTGTATGCGTTCAAGGAATACGGCGGCCGGGTGATGGACTTGGTCGGCTCGGAGTACCCCTGAACGGGCGGTGCGGATCGCGGTCGAGGGCAGTCTGGGTGCAGGGCCCCCCGGGGCCCGGGAGGACGACATGAAAGGCCGGACGAACAGGAAGAGCGGGCAGGCGCTGACCGAGTACATCATCATCGTCGTGATCGTGGCCCTGGCGGCCATCTCGATCGTGGCGATCTTCAGCGACACGATCCGCGCGAAATTCGGCGGGGCGGTCGAGGAATTGGGCGGCGACACGGCGGCGAAGGATGCCGCGCTGGATGTCGGTTCGTCCCAGTACCT
>CAYXFW010000317.1:0-4317 GCA_964464305.1 uncultured Verrucomicrobiota bacterium | reverse complement strand
TCAACCTGCTGTTCAGGATGTCATAGCGGGCATAGGCGCCGAAGGTCCAGCGGGCGCGCGGGTAGAGCTGGAATTGCAGCGCCACCTGGTCCCGTTTCTCCGCCTGGAAAAGGTAGTCGGCGCCGAGTTGGAAGACGCCTGCCCGCGGCGAGTAGGAGATCTGGCCGTCGAAGAAGGTCATGCCTTCGCCATAGAGGTCGTAATACGATTTGAAATCGAATCGGAAGGAACGCGCCGGCCAGAACCTGGCGTTCACGTACAGGGGGCCGAACTCGTTCTCGTCCGGGTCCCGCTCGATCCGGAACACCGTGCCGATATCCGCGTTCACGAGATCGTGCACGGTCCATTCCCCTGCCGACGCGATCTCCTGCAGTGAAGTCTGGTCCATCCCCTCGGCGTTTCTCGCGAGCGGATCGTCCGTCTTGTCGATCGAATGATCCACGTACATCACGGACCCGCGCCGCGTCTGCAACTTGTGCCGGAAGCCGAACTGGGCCGTATGCTGGCCGGCGAGCCGGTCGACATAGTCGAACTGCGGCAGGTTCTCCTGAAGCAAGTTCGGATCGGGAACATACGTGTGGCGGATGTACGGTTCCACGACATGTCGAAGCCCGCGACCCCAGATGGTCTCCCCCTCGTGCAGGACGCGGTACGCCTTGAAGGAGGTCTCGAACCCCAGTTCGTACAGATGACGCATGTCCGACCCGAGCTCCTCGCGGGTCGTCGTGATGTCCTCGACCGAGGACGGCACGCCGTTGGAATCCACCGTCGTGACAAGGTTCGTCACCGACACGGGCGCCGTGAACGTCTTCGAATACTGCGTCCCCCGCCAGCCCGCGCGCGGCGTCAGTGCGAGGAAGCCGAAGTACCGTCGCGGGAAATAGAGGGTGTGCTTCGTGTCCACGCGGATGGCGTCGTAGTCCTCACTCTCCGAGCCCTCCGCGAAGCTCCGCTGGAGCCCGGAGGCCAGGGTCTGGCTCTCGTAGTACAACGGAGACTCCCCCAGCCGCAGCGACGGAATGGTCAGCGAGGCCTCCGGCAGCCGGTCGACATTCTCGTAGAAGTCGTTGAGGCGGGCGTTGGCGAGCAGGGAGAAGATGTAGGCATCGCCGCGATGCATCCAGGACGCCCGGTTCTCCGGCTGGACCCGGAAGCGGTTCTCACGACGGAAGAAATCCTCCTGCACGTAGGGATCGCTCATGTGCGTACCGTCGAGGAACAGCGCGTCGCGATCGCTGAGACTGGCCATGTGCTGCAGGCGGACCCGGTGCCGCTGCTCATCCGTCAGGGTGTCCTTGCGCTCCGCCTCCTCCTGCTCGTTCCGGTACAGGCGGTTGTCGTTGAGGTAGAACCCCTCGACTTCCCCCTTGTAGGTCCGTTCCTTGTCCTCCCACAGCACGCCCTGTCCGATGCCGATTCCACGCGCCGAGTAGAGGTTGAGCGACGTCTCGCCCTTCACCACCCCGTCGTTATCGAACCAGTAGTGATACTTCGAAAGCAAGAAGCCGCCGAGTCTTGAACTGTAGCCGGGCATGATCGCCCATCCGCCGCCGGCGCCGCCGGCGATGTTCCGGCTGTAGTAAGGCGCCCAGAAGATCGGCACGGGGCCGAGGTACGTGACCACGTTCCGCATGACCAGGTTCTTCTGATCGACCAGTGTCGCGCTTTCGGCGCAGATCTCGAATTCGCGGTCCTCTCCGGCGCAGGTGGTCAACACGACGTCCCGCAGCGCGATCTCGTTCTGCGACTTCATGGTGAAACTGCGGCCGTAGACGTAGTAGGGATCCTTGTAGATCATGAAGCCGCCGAAATCGCCAGCGCCCGTCTTGAAGTTGTATTTGAGCTCCGGGCCCTTCCAGACGGTCCCGTCCCACCGCACAAAGACGACATTCTCCCGGGCGACCAGCTCGTCCGTGTCGCGGTTGACCTCGACCATCCCGGCGGTGATGACCTGCCGGCCCTGGCGGATGTAGACATTGCCGCGGGCGGTCAGGATGCGCCCGCCTTCGCGGCTCCCCAATTCGGTGGCCCGGATGTCGTACGGCAACCCCGCTTCGGGATTCGCCCCTCCCCCGTCGAGCATCCCTCCGTAGGCGGTCGCCATGAACGCCAGGAAGCCCAAAACGATCCGACCGAGACCGACACGCGCCATGACATGCCCCTTCAATGGCCAAAGCCTCCCGGCAAGCTATCACAGCCGGGAGGGACCGTCCAAGCGATTCCGCGGGGCATCTTGGAACCGGGCGCATGGCACTTCTGCGGGGATGGCTTCCCGAGTCGTGAGTAATCCGCTGTAGATGAGATGAGAAGGCTGGCTCCTAAGGTGGTAGAACCACCGGAACGCACTCGAGGGTGCATAGGAGGCCAGCCATGAAGAAGAGTAGCTACATTGGGATGGATTTGGGAGATCGATTTCACGAAATCTGCGGGTTGGACCGCAGAGGTGGGGTGGTGGAACGGGAACGGGTGACGAACGTGCGGGAGTCGATCGAAAAGTTCTTTGGGGAGAGGAAGCCGGCGGTGGTGGTCCTGGAAGCGGGGACGCATTCGGGATGGATCGGGCGCATGGTGGAAGGGTGCGGGCATCGGGTGGTGGTGGCGAATCCGCGGCATGTGCGGGCGATCTGGGATCAGGATCGGAAGAGCGACGTATCCGACGCCGAAATGCTTGCGCGGTTGGTGCGGGTCGACGAGACGTTGCTCCATCCGGTCCGCCTGCGTAGCGAGACGACCCAGATCGACCATCTGACCGTGAAGGTTCGGGACGGGCTGGTCCAGACGCGAACGAAGCTGATCAATCAAGCGCGCGGACTGGCCAAGTCGCTGGGGCACCGGGTGGCCAGCGGCGATGCGCGCACGTTCGTTTCGAAAGCCCGGGAGGGACTTTCGGGGGTAGTCCTGGAGGCTCTGGAGCCTCTCCTGGCGGTGATGGAGACCGTGGAGATCCAGATTCGAGTGCTGGACCGGAAGGTCATACGAATCGCGACCGAGCGGTATCCGGCGACGGTTCGGTTGAGGGAAGTGGCCGGGGTGGGAGCGCTGACGGCCCTGACCTACGTGTTGACGATCGAAGATCCGACGCGGTTTCGGAAGAGCCGCGAGGTGGGACCGTATCTGGGGTTGGTGCCCCGGCGGGACCAGTCCGGCGCGACGGACAAGCAGCTGCCGATCACCAAGGCGGGGGACGGCTATCTCCGGCGGCTGTTGGTCGGCAGCGCTCAGTACATCCTAGGACACTACGGACCTCCGTGTGTACTGCGTACGTTCGGTCTTCGCCTGGCCGAACGAGGCGGGCGCAATGCCAAGCGCCGGGCGGTGGTCGCCGTCGCCCGGAAGCTGGCGGTGTTGCTGCATGCACTTTGGGTGAGCGATGCACCCTACGACCCGAATCGGGGGCTGAAGGTGGCGATCGAGGCGGCCTGATCGAACCGGGCCAAGAACGGAGCTTTGAAGTGAAGGAGGAACGATAGCGTCCAACGGAACGGACACGGCGGAACTTCCGATTCAAGATCCCGTCCGGGTGATGGCGAGGTTGCGGCGGAGCCTCAAGAGCTCGTGCTGTAGATGGCCACCCCGATGACGGACCTCAATGTGCACCGAGCCCCACGGGGCTCCTCGGAGAGTGCGGATGGAAGCCTGATCAACGAATCGGTCGAATGCGGTGTCCGCCACGGCGGACGTCCTTGACATAGCCAGCCTTCTCATGGAAGCTGCGACCGTCCGCGGAAAACTGCTTGTCCGGCGGCGGCCGTCCGCAGACAATGCGCGCCATGAAGACTCCGAAACCCGGAACCCGCGCCGCACTTTCCGCCATCGCCGGCGAACTTACCCGGACCATCGAATTCGAGAAGGCGGAGGGCCTGCGGAGCGTCGAAGTGCCGCCCGACGCCGTGGCCCGGCTGGCGGAACCGCCTCCCGCGCGCAGGCCGGCAGCCCTGCAAACTGCGGCCCGGGCAGTCGGTGGACTCGAGGAGATCGCGGCCCGGATCGCCGGATGCACCCGCTGCCCGCTCCACCGCACGCGCAACCGGACGGTGCCCGGCCAGGGGCACCCGCACCCGGACCTGCTGTTCGTCGGCGAGGGACCCGGGGCCGACGAAGACCGCGAGGGGCTCGCCTTCATCGGCCGGGCCGGGCAGTTGCTGACGCGGCTGATCCTTCGCATGGGCCTGACGCGCGAGACGGTGTTCATTGCCAACGTCGTCAAGTGCCGGCCGACGGAGAACTACGAAATGCAGCGGGACCGCGCGCCGACCGAGGAGGAAATGCGGACCTGCCTGCCCTACCTGGAGGAGCAGATCGCCGCGCTGCACCCGA
>CAYXFW010000316.1:3610-4320 GCA_964464305.1 uncultured Verrucomicrobiota bacterium | reverse complement strand
AAGGTTCGGACGACGTCACCGGCCGCGCTTCCAACCCTTGGAAAATCCTGCCCCTCCGTGCCCTGCACCCCTGTCCCTCGCAAAACTGCCATGCCAAATCGGCAGCGCAGGGGCAACCTACCGCTGTTCCTGTGTCCCCATGCTCTTCATCATTCTGGTGCCGGAACGTCACGCACCAGTCTGAGGCCGCCATGGGCCGCCGAAGTCCCGGTTACGACGGTTAGACGGCTCTTTCATTACTATTGCTTTAACTGTCGAATGAATTGCAAGAAATACGGCCTGCAAAAGTCCGCCAAGAATGAAAAAAGAAAGAAAATAGGAAAAGGGATTCGTATGGACTTTCCGGATGCTGATCTCTTCAGCGGCAATTCCTGCATTCTTCAGTTTCTCAAGAATCAACGACTGATCAGTTGCGGTACGAATTGTCACGGTGCTATTCATGAGACTAGCTTGTGGCGCGATGGAATAGAGAAGTGCGGCGAGCGTAGAGAACACTGCGAGCGAGGTGATACGCGCAATCCATGTTCTGCCGTGCCTATTCATATTCCTCCATGTCCAACGCATATTCTATGACCGGTCGCTTTCGGACGGTTTGCGGCGCTCCGTCGCTGTTTCCCGATCCGCCATTCGTCAACCTCGGCGGCGATGGTGCGCCGGTCGTTGGACGGGTGCAAGCGGTTTCTCGGTGAAAGCTCGGGGCAGAGCTCCAC
>CAYXFW010000316.1:3324-3600 GCA_964464305.1 uncultured Verrucomicrobiota bacterium | reverse complement strand
CGGCACGAGGGTGGCGAGCCTCCCTGTACACCGTGGTTGGCGCCTTGTCCTCGTGGCACACCTTCCATCGGGGTCGGGGTCGCTATCGGTATCGGGGTCGATTGTGCCTTGTGCTTCTGCCCTCGGTCGTCGCATCGCGATTCGATACCGACCCCGATACCGATAGCGACCCCGACCCAGCGACGAAGGCATGGGGACATGAAAACGGTGGCGGCTCGGGGTCCTTCCGGATCGCGCCCTGCCGGATGCTCCATCCTCGTGGCGAGACAGCGGCCG
>CAYXFW010000316.1:0-3314 GCA_964464305.1 uncultured Verrucomicrobiota bacterium | reverse complement strand
CCCGTATTCGCTTGCGGCGCCTTTTCGGACACCTTGCGATAGGCGTCAAAGGCTGGCGTGCGCTCCAACGTGCCGTTCTGGACGCCGACCAACCCGCTCAAGCCGTTGGGCGGAATTCGTCCCCATGTGTCGAAGGGGAACCAGAAGATCTTCTCCACGGATTCGTGGAATGGGTGGGCATAGAGTTCCGTCAGCAATTCGGCCCGGCGCGCGGCGAGGGTGTCGGGCGCCAGGTCGTTTGGCCAGCCGATCTCCGTGAACCAGATGGGCCTGTCCTCGCAGCCGTATTCGGCCAGCAGCAGGCGGACGCTTCGCGTGGCTCGCACGGCGTTGTCAAGATTCTCCTGCCTGCCCGAATAGGGATGGATGGAGACAAGGTCGAAGTAATCTTTGATCCCCAGCCGCAAGAGTTGATCCATGTATCCCAGCCCGGATCCGGAGAATGCGCCGAGCAGGATCCGGCATTGCGGATCGGCCTTCCTGGCCGAGCCGTAGGCCGCCTTGTGCAACTCGTAGAAGTCCGCCACGGTTCCCAGCCAGTAGAGGCCGTTCGGCTCGTTCCAGGTTTCCCAGTACTTGATGCGGGGCTTGAAATGGTTGACGGTCTCATACACGAAGCGTTCCCAAGCCGCCAACCGGGGCACAAACCGGATGCCCCGTTGCCACGCGGCTTCGACAACAGTATCCAGGAAGGCGTAGTCCGGTTGGCCCTCGTTCCATTCGATCTTGTCCCAGCGCCAGATCGAGCGGATCCACTTGACGCCGATCTCCCGCATCGCGTCCAATTCCTGCTCGATTTCCTGCCGGGACCGGTCGCCATCGCGAGGTGTCTTGAGAGGCGTCCGGCTGTAGGTTTTCCAAGGCGTCCAATACACTCCCAATCGCGAGGGGTTGTCCCGCGGGTCGTTCGTATCGAAGGAATGCACGACCGCCGCTTGCGGTTTTACGGACTTCGGCCCGCTCAGGGCGACGATGGAAACGTCATCCAGCAGGTAGTGGGACGGCTCGAATCCTGTGGAAGGTTTTCGCCACATGCTCTGCCGCTCGCAAGGCAAGCCGATGTGCAATTCCAGCGGCGCTTCGTTTGTGGGAAATACAGGGGCACGCACGTCCGCATCGATCCGATGCCAGCCGCCGTCTTTCGGGATGCTGCCCTGCCAAAGACCAAGCCACGCCGCCCGGTTCCTGTCCGGCGGCACCTGAAAGCCGATGAATACCGTGTTGTCGCCCGCAAGCCACTTGGCGTGAAACGAGATTCGAACGTTCATCCCCGGTCCGAGTTGCGGCAGCCCCGGGGATACCAGAACGCAACGTTGTCGATCGACGGTGCTCTCGATGCGCGCCGAGGCCTTCCCGCTATGGGCATCCTGCGGCCATGTTCCCGGGTCGCGGTAGGTGAGGCTCCATATTCTCCATCCCCGCCCGTTGTTCTCCAGGCTCGGATTGGGAAGTTCGATCGCCGTGGCTGTCGTCGCCAATCCCGCTTGTGCCGTCGCACCCAACCCCATCGAGCCCATAGCCAGGAAAACCAAGCTATTCAGGAGGATCCGGTGCCGGGATTTCGCGACGACGGCTGAACTCATGCCTCGCAGTATGGGAGAGGGGGGACGAGCGGTAAAGGTCGAACGGCGGCGTTCATGCGCGCGATCAAGCATCGCCTCAGACGCTTGCTTCGGGTCCGTTCAGTCTTTCCAAGGCTTCGGCGTCCGCCAGGTCTTTGGTTCTGCCGGAGGCTCGTTTGTTCCGGATCAGGTCCGCAGCCGACGGGATGTGCACTTGAATTCCCTCGATTTCTATGGCGAGGGATCCGGCAAATGCCCGATCGAACTGGAGTCCTGACGCCGCCGTGAGGATGTCGATTCGTCTTGGCGCGACACCGATCTGAAAGACGGTCCCATCCTTCTCCAAATCGGCCCTGGTCAAATTGTGAACGGGCGCACCAAAGCGGCGTATCGCACGCAACACGGCATCGGCATTGTCAGGGGTGGGCATGACCCAGATGTCGATATCCATCGTGGCGCGGGGATACCCGTGGGCGGCAAGCGCATAGGCGCCGACGAGAAGGAATCTAACCCTCTCGTCGACCAAGGCCTGTAACATGTCTTTGTAATCTTCGTTCAACATCGTGACGTTTGCTCAGGGACGCGACTTCACGGGTCAACGGCCATACGATACCGATACGCTCTGCCGGTGTCCCCGGAACAACCTCGTCATGTCGCGTGTCCGACATGCGGCGCGTGACGGTGTGTGCTCGATTCACAGCCTAACGATACCCTTTCGCCCACTCCGCGGCAACTCGATTGGCCCTCACAATTCAGTCAGGGCGACCCGATTTGGATCCAGTCCCACGATTTCGTGCCATTTATCTGAATGCGCGTCCTTTCTCTCCAAAGAAACTGAGGAAGAACCCCGCGATGCCGATAGGAGGTGCAACAGGAATGCACCATGCAAGCCAGAGGGCATTTCGCTTCCATGCCAGGGAGGGCAGACACAAGTAGGCTGCAATCGGCGTCCCCGCGCTCCCAGCGGAGTCGGGGTCGGCGTCGATTACGCCTTGTGCATCGGCCTCGGCCGTCCGGAACAATTCGATACCGATACCGACCGAGACCCCGAGAGGGCGGCCCTCCCATGGAGACAGGGGACGGCGGGGCCTTGGGATCCCGGATCGCGCCGCCCCGTCACTTCCAATTCTGCCGGATGAAGGCTTCCACCTCCGGAAGCCCGCCCTGCATGATGAGGTAGCCGTTGTGGGGTTCGCGCAGTGTGATCTCGTGATTCACCGGCGTGGTCATCATCTGCCGGATCCGCGCGGGATCGTCGGTCTGACCCAGCACCCAGGCCAGCTTCATGTACGCGGTCTCGGGCAGCATGTTGTCGAGCGGGATGATCCCGAGGTCCAGCAAGTCGCGGCCCGTATCGTAGACGTACATCTGCGCAAAGCCCCACAGGGTCTGGACCGTCATCACCACCGTCATTCCCTTCTGGATGGCCTGTCGAATCGCGGGATAGAGCGGCTTGTTGACATGTCCGAGGCCGGTGCCCGCGATCACCATGCCGCGGTAGCCCATCGAGGACAACCCGTCGACGATGTCGGGATTGAAGTTCGGATAATAGTACTGGATCGTCACCTTCTCCTCGAACGCAGGGACGATCGTCGGCACGCGGGATCCGTCCCGTGGGAGGAAGTCGCGCGTCAGGTACGTGAAATGGCCGCCCCCTTCGCTGGGATACCGACTGACCGTCGCCATCGGCGTGGCCCCGATCGTCCGGAACGTGCTCCGGTAGCTCGAATGCATCTTCCGGCAGCGCGTGCC
>CAYXFW010000315.1:0-4332 GCA_964464305.1 uncultured Verrucomicrobiota bacterium | reverse complement strand
TCCTTGACCAGTTCCGATGTCCAGAACAGGCCAAACCCCGAGTTGTGGTCCGGTCTTCCGGTAACCTTGGGCATCAGGGCGGCACGGAGGGGACCATTCTTCCGAACAGCCTCCTTCGTAGCTGGATTGTCCGCCAGAGACCGGGCAATTCCGCGGCCAAGATCCACGAAGGCCACCTCGACGCCTTGAGGGTAGGATTGGCAGCAAACAAAGCTGCCCGCCTTATCATTGCCGGCGTGATGGAAGACATTCTCAGTCAGTTCTGCCATGATGAAGTCAAGAGCCCGACGGGTTCCCTCGTCCGTCTCCAGTTTGGCGGCGAGCACGCCCTGCACTCGGGAACTGATCTCGGCGCAGTCCGCGATCTCCGTCAGACGGGAGATTTCAACGAACCGGCCCTTGGGATCACGCCGATCGAATCGCAACATCTGGGGCGCCTCGATGATCCGGTAGAAATCGATTCTGGTCAGGTACCCCTCCACGTCGTGGCTTCCGGATCGGATAACTTCGATATGATCGACTCCCCGCTGGCGGAGCCAATAGGAAAGTGCTGCCAGGCATGCAGCCCCAATAGGCAAGCAGAACTTCAGAGATGAGAGGTCAAAGCACACGTCCTTGGGCTCGGCCCCAAGCGACTTCTCGACTTGATCAAAAAGACATCTGGTTTCCGCCCAGCCGAGGTTTCCATCGCAGCAGAATTTCATAGAGCACATCCTTCAGCCGCGAGGACTGGGGACAGGAGGACTGGGGACAGTGAAACAGAGCCGTCCACAGGCCAGGCACGGTTGCCCGGTTCTTTGACGGTCCCCCTCTGCAAACTCAGAGGCACGAACTCGCGGCCATCCGCCGCGCGTTGAATCCTACCCTTGTGCGCCCAAGTACTTTGCAAACGACACTCTCCTCGACGCAGTTTCGCTGTCCCTGCCCCTAGCTACTTCGACACCGTGCGCGATGGGTCCGATGCGGTCCTGGCATCGCGCCATAGAGCAGCCAGGCGCACGAGCGCGAAAACCAGCACACAGCCGATCCAGAGGGCGGCCAAACCGCCAATCGCAATTGCTCTCCACATCTCAACCAGGACCTGATGGCCAGACATCCCCGCGGCAAAGAGGGATAGGATGTGCTCGACCGTGCCCAGAACCGTAGCGCCCGACAAGAGGATGGAAGCGACGGTAAACAACAACCGCCTTTCCGCCGATGTGTATCGACGCCCCCACAGGGGCGCCATGACGGAATGGCGCTTTCCGCCACAACCGCAAGCGGGATCGTCCGACTTGCCCAGCAGGGTCATCACATGGCCTGTTTCACTTCCACATCCCGATACCATTGCATGGAGTACGTGATGAACACGCCCAACATCCTCCCCGAAATGCCGACACTTGGCAGATCGTCATATCTCCATCGGCGTTCGCGAAGTAATTTCTCCGATTGAAACACTATGCCTACGAATATCGCGCATCGGCGTCGTATCGCCAAGCCCATTGCCACCCCCAAAACCTCGCCTGAACATTCTTCCAACCCTTGGACGAACCGGGAGGGCGGGGTTCCAAGGGTTGGACGGGGGCTGCGTCAGTCCCCGACCTCGGAGAGGTGGAGGTCGTCGAACCAGACTTTGCCGGTGCGGTTGCGGAAGAGGGCGTAGAAGCTCACGCGGGCGACCGGCTTGTCGCAGTGGACCAGGAGGCACTTCTGCTCCCAGCCGTGCGTGCCCGTCGAGAAGGGGATGGCCTGTCCGTACAGCGAGGTCCCGTCCTGGAAGCGCACATCGGCATAGACCGCGTAGTCCGAGTTTGGCGTCCCGGAGACATTCTCGGCCTTGCTCCAGCCTGCGATGAAGAGATTCCGCGCCTTCGTCTGCTTCAGAACGACATCGCAGGATGCGCCGGCGTGGGTGGCGGGACCCGCCGCGGAGCTCCGTCCCGCGGCCGGCGCGACGGGAGCGGGCGCCACGCCGGGCGCGCCGAGAACGCATACCAGGCTGCGCGCGCCGGAGCGCTTCTCGATCGTGTCCACGGCGTAGCCGGTTCCGTTGAGCGACCACGTGGCGTTCGTGCCGGCGGGCAGCGGCGGGGCGGCGCCCTCTTCGAACCCGGCGTTGTGCAGCCGGTTGTTCTCCGGGTTGACCAGCGCCAGGTCCAGGGAGGTCTCGGCGATCGGGAGGCGGGCCAGATCGGTCATCGACGCCTGGATGGTGTAGATCCCGGACGCGCCTGTCGAGCCGCGGAGCACGAGGCGCTCCACACGCTCCTCTCGCGCCTTCAGTACGATGTCGTGGAGCGCGGGGGCCGCCGTCCACGAGGCCGGGGCCTTGACCTTGACGTATCCCTGCAGGACGTCCTCCGCATGGTTCCGGAACGTCAGGTCGACCGCCATGGAGTCCTCCGTCGAGGCGAAGGCTATCGTGCAGGGCGGCAGCACGGGCACCGCGCGGGAGGCCGAGACCGTGAACGCCGGACCGTTGGTGCCGGCGGCCACGAAGCGGGCGCGGATCGGGGCCGTCGTGCCGGGCTCGGCGGTGAATGGGGCCTGCACGAGGAACTCCGCGGAGAGCGTCCCCGGACCGGCGAACCGGGCCGGCGCGGGTTTCACCGCGCGCGCCGTGTACCCCTCCGGCAGCACGAGGGAGATCGAGCAGTTCTTCAGGGCGGTCCCGCCCGAGAGCGTCGCGGTGGCGGTGACGCGGCCGCGTCGGCCCTTGACCAGGCGCGCGTCCGGACGGATCTCGAACGCAAGGCCGCGGGTGGCGGCGGCGGCCCGGCCGGCGTAGAGCTCGGCCTCGGCAAAGTCCGCGGCCGCCTTCTCCCAGCGCGTGGCGCGGGCGTTCGTCGAGAAGTCCTGGCCGATCGCTGCAATCATCCGCGCCAGCGTGCCGGACTGCGTGGCGGGCTCCAACTCGGTTCCCATGCGTGCCAGCGTCGCCTCCCTGGCGGTCCGGTCGGCGGTCAGCCGCTCGCGGGCGCGGTCGAGGTGCCCGCGGGCCCGCGCCGTCCAGTAGGCCTCGAGCGCGGCGGGCGTGGTGATCCAGAGCGCGGCCGTGGCCCCGGCGTCGAGCGTCCACGCGACGCGCGCGGCGCCTCCCTCGCGCACGAGCGGGGCGGTGCGTCCGCTGACGAGGTCGGCGGCCAGGGTCGCGGCGGCGGGCACTGCGAGCGCCCCGCCTTCGATCGCGAGGTCGAAGGTGCGCGGGTCGCGCCCCGGGTTGTGGCACGTCAGGTGAAGGGTCTCCCCCGATCCGAACCGCTCGACCATGACGTCGACCGCGGTGGCGCGGGCGTGGGTGACGGGCTCCCAGCCGGCCTCGGCGACGCGCCGGATCAGCGGGATGTAGGTGCGGAACAGGGCGCGCTCGCGGTTGTGGTAGCCCGGAGTCTGCCAGAAGTTGCCGAAGCTCGATGCGCCGGGGCTGAACATCGAGGGGAAGAAGCCCCAGAGGAGGGATTTCTGGAAGTACTCCTCGACGCGATCGCACTTGAAGACATCGAAATTCTCGTTGTTCAGGAGCAGACAGGGCCGGCGGTAGGCGAGCGTGCGGCGATAGTCGAAGAACGACGGATCGGTCCCCTGGCGCTCCCAATGAATCTCGTTGCCGCCGACATCGAGCCAGTGGGCCGTGAACGGATAGCCGCCGTAGATGTAGCCGTTGGCCATCAGCATCTTTCCCTTCGGATGCAGCATCCGGCTCACATGCGCGACGTACTCGTAGACGCCGAAGGCGTAGATTTGAACCGGCTGGCGCGTTGCGCGGCTGATGCCGAGCGGGAAGTCCGCCGTGGCCCAGAGTTCCCTGCGGTAGTTGGCCTGGCCGGTCCATTCGCCGAAGGCGTCGAAATAGACGCCGTCCAGAACCGCGCCTTTCTTTTCCTCCTCCGCGAAGCGGGAGGCGATCAGCCGGTCCATGACGGCGGCCTTGGTCTCGCCGGAGAGTTCGGGATCGGGCACGGCCATGAAGTCGTAAACGCGGCTGTCGGCGGCCCAACTGGTCAGGTAACTCCGGGTTTGAAACTCGCCCGTCTTGTCCGTGACGGCGCACGATCGGGCGATCGCGACCTCGGAGGTCGGCCGGGCGCCGACAGCGGGATCGGTCAGCACGGCGCGGGGCGTGGGGATCTCCCGGGTCGTGGGAGGCAGGTAGAGGCGGATGCTCCACGGCTCGACATAGACGAAATCGTACACCCCGATCTTGTCGTCGAACGCGACTTCCGGCGCGCCCTCCTGGAACATGAAGCCGAAGTCTTCGGGATCCTCGATGCCGCTGATGCGGACGAACGGCATCCAGATACCCTGTTTCTCCGGTCGGCATGTGAACGACGCGGGATAGATGTCGTAGAAACG
>CAYXFW010000314.1:0-4334 GCA_964464305.1 uncultured Verrucomicrobiota bacterium | reverse complement strand
GGGCGAGGGGACGGCGGTGCATCTGTCGGCCCGCGATCTGGTCCGCGACATCGCGGAGGTCACCGGCCGGCAGCCCGCGCTGGTGCTGACCGGCGCGCCGCCCCCCGGGGCGATTGCGATCGCCACGGCGTCCACGCCGGCGGCGGCGGCGGTTCTTGCGTCGGGCGGCATCGATCCTGCGGCCCTCGAGGGCAGGTGGGAGCACTTCGCGATCCGGCCGGGGACCGGGCTGACCGTGGCGGGCAGCGACGAGCGCGGGACCCTGTTCGGCGTCTATGAGGTCTCGCGGCGGTACTTCGGCGTGGATCCGATTGCGCAGTGGACCGGGCTTCCGGCGGCGAAACGCGCGCGGGTGATGGTGACGGACGATGGGGTCGCGCCATCCGGTCCGGAGTTCCGCTTCCGGGGCTGGTTTCTGAACGACGAGGACCTCATCACCGGCTGGCACCTGAGCCCCGGGCGGCGGCGGCTCGTTCACTACTACTTCCACCGGCCGATCGCGATGGAGGTCTACGAGAAGGTGTTCGAGACGGCGCTGCGGCTGCGCTGCAACCTGATCATCCCGGGCTCCTACATCGACCTCGAGGCGGAGTGCGACCGCAGGATCGTCGAGGCGGCGCAGCGGCGCGGCCTGTTCGTCTCGCAGCACCACACGCAGCCGCTCGGTGTCAGCGCGTTCTGCTTCCACAACCACTGGCGCGATCGCGGGGAATCCCCCGAGTTCTCCTACGCGAAGAACCCGGAGGCGATGGAGGAGGTCTGGCGGCACTACGCCGGCCTGTGGGCGCGGTACCCGAACGTGGTCTGGCAGCTCGGTCTGCGCGGGGCGGGGGACCGTGCCTTCTGGGCGGCGGACCGCGACGCGCCGAAGACCGACGCCGAGCGCGGGGCGCTGGTCTCGCGGGCCATCGCGCGCCAGTGGGGGATGGTCCGCGCGGCCACCGGCGCGACGCCGCCCGCGACCGCCACGCTCTGGGCCGAGGGCTCGGCCCTGCACGCGAAGGGGCACCTGGCGTTTCCCGACGGCGTCTCCGTCGTGTTCGCGGACGAGGGCGCCACGCAGGAGATGCAGGCCGACTTCCGCGAGATCGCGCGCGAGCCGGGCCGCCGCTACGGCGTGTACTACCACGCGGCGTTCTGGGGCGCCGGGCCGCGGCTGGTCCAGGGCGTTCCGCTCGACAAGATCGCCCGCACCTATGCCGCGATCGCCGCCAAGGGCGACACGTTCCTCAGCATCCTCAACGTCGGCAGCATCCGCGAGGTGATCCTCCAGACCGAGGCGGTGTCCGACCTGACGTGGTCCGGCCGCGGATTCGCACCCGACGCCTACCTCCGGCGCTGGTGCGCGCGCGAGTTCGGCGAGCCGTGCGCCGACGAGACCGCCGCCGCCTACCGGTCGTTCTTCGCCGCCTTCGTTCCGATCTCCACCAACGGGGCGCTGATGCTGGATGGCGTTCCGCGCTTCGCCGGCAAGGGGCTGCTCGCCACGGCGCTGGACCGCGACACGTTCCCCGCCTACGCGGGCCGTGCGGAGCTGGACAAGACGCTGGACCGGTACCAGCCGCTCGCTGCCGCTTCCGCGCAGAACTTCCGCCGCGTCGTCGAGGAGGCGCAGCCGCTGCTGGAGCGCATCGACCCCGCGCGCCGTCCGTTCTTCGCCGACAACCTGCTCGTCCAGGCCGAGACGATGGCGGGGCTGGGCCTGTGGCTGGAGGAACTGTGCCAGGGCATGCGGGCCTTCACGTCGATCGAGGTCGGCCGGGCCGCCGCGCACGCGGGCCGGGCCGCGGACGCCCTGGGCCGCGTGCTGGACTACCGCAAACGCGCCGAATGGGGGCCATGGGCGAACTGGTACCGCGGCGACTGGCGCATGAACCTCCCCGCCCTCCACGAGGACACCCGCCGCCTCGCGGAAACCTGGACCGGACTGGCGGAGTTGGAGAAGAAACCATGAAGGCGGCGCTGCAGCGGAATCTCCCGAGTCTTGGAGCCTTGGTCCTGATTAGCTTCCAGATCTTGGAAACGCCGGCGGCGGAGGTTGTGCCGCTCCGGCTACAGGGCGGGCGGGGCGAGTTGACGGTTGATGCGCGGGGGATCCGGATGACGACGGGCGTCGCCGGATGCCCGGCGGTCGAGGGGCAGAACGGGCCGCAGTGGGCGGTGCTCGTCCAGCCGGACGTTCCACCGCCGGTGCCCGGCGAGCCGATCGTGCTCACCGACCAGGGACAGGCCGTGACGCGGGCGGCGACGGAGGGCGGCACCCGCCTGTCCTGCGGCGCGCTCACGGACGGAAAGCGGACGTGGAAGATCGGCGTCACGGTCGACATCCGCCGCGCGGGTGACGCGTTCGAGATCACCGGCGAGGTCCGCAACGACGAGCCGGGATGGGTCGTGTGCGGGTTCACGGGGCCGGAACTCGGCGGGATCCGCGCAGATCTCGCGACGCAGCCCGCGCTGTGGCCCGAGGGCCTGGGCCGGCGGCTCGACCGCGCCCCGGACGCAACGAAGCCCGCGCCGTGGAAGCCGTGGGGGCGCCAGTTCGAGTTCGAGGCCGCCTATCCGGGCCGCCGCGGAACGATGTCCTGGTGCGCGTTCGCGGGGGCGGGGGGCGGCCTCTACCTGGCCTCCCACGACGCCGCGCACGGCGCGAAGACGCTCTGCATCCGCCACGACCCGGACGCGGGGACGTACGGATTCACGGTGAAGCACCGGATGTTCGTCGCCGCCGGCGGACGGTGGGCCTTGCCGCCGACCGTCATCGCGCCGTACGAGGGAACGTGGCATGCGGCGGCGCACCGTTACCGCGCGTGGGCGGATACGGTGGCGAAGCCGATGCGGCCCCCCGCGTGGGCGGCGGATGCGTCGGGATGGCTGCTGGCCATCCTGAAGCAGCAGAACGGCGCGGTGCTGTGGGATTACGCGTCGCTGGGCGCCCTGTGCGACGTCGCCGACGCGCGAGGCCTCGACATCCTCGGCCTCTTCGGCTGGGCGCACGGAGGGCACGACCATCTCTATCCGGAATACCGCCCCGATCCGCTGATGGGCGGCGAAACGGCGCTCCGCGCGGGGCTCGCCGAGGCGCGGCGGCGCGGCAAACGAACGATCCTCTACGCAAACGGGCAGCTCCAGGAGATCGGCACGGAGTTCTGGACGAAACGGGGGCGGGCGCTTACGGTGATCGGGCGCGACGGGGAGCCGGTGCTGCAGACCTACCACAAGTACCGCACGACACCGCCGTTCCGCTTCGGCCTCGGCTGCCTCCTGGCGCGCGACTGGTACGACCTCATGCTCGGGCTCGCCCTGCAGGCGAACGATCTCGGCGCGGACGGCATCCTCTACGACCAGCTCGGCATCTTCGAGCCGATGCCGTGCTACGGGGCGGGCCACGGCCACCCGGTCCCCGTGATGGTTTACGCGGAGGACCGCGTCCGCTTCCTGCGCCGCATCGCGGACCACATGCGGACGCTCAACCCTGACTTCATCGTGATGACCGAGGGGCTGCACGACACCGTGCTCGACTCGACCGCGATGTTCCACGGCTGCACGCTCGGCACGTTCGAGGTCACGGGGGACGACGTCCTCGGCTGGATCGGCCGCAAGGGCGCCTCGGTCGTCTTCCCCGAGATGTTTCGCGCCGCCTACCCGGAGGTCGCGAGCACCATCCGCATGCCGTCGCCGATGATAGGCCGCGCGATGGCCAACTACACCTGCGCGTACGGCTTCCGGTTCGAGATCGAGTCGCGCTATGCGCCCGACGTCCGCTACCTGCGCGAGGACCGCGTGCCGGAGGCCGCCGACTACGGCGAGGTCATCAACACGCCCAACGTTCCGCTGATGAAGTCCGTCCCGCCCGCGGACGCGACACGATATCTGCGGCAGATGGTCGACTTCATGCGCGTCCACGCGGACCTCTTCTGGCGCGGACGATTCGTCGATACCGAGGGCTTCGCGTTCCGCGGCGAGGGGCTCGTCGCCAAGGGCTTCGCCGCCGGGGACCGCCTCGGCGTGCTGGTGTGGAATCCGGGCGCGAAGGACGCCCCGTTCACGCTCGACGTGCCGGGTGCGGCGCTGGTGTCGGCGTCGGATCCGGAGCACGGGAAGGTGGACGCGTTCGCCGCCATGCCTCCGCAGTCGGTGCGGCTGCTGGTGTGGAGGAAGCGATGAACCGGGTCCTTCGCAAAGCGGCGTGGCTCGCGGCGGCGCTGCTTGCCGCCGGCGCGGCCGCGGCGGACGACGGGACGCGCCCGCTCGCCTTTGCCTACCGCTCGTTCTGGCCGGAGTTCGGGGCGATGGCGCAGTTCCGGGATGCGGGCGTCGGTACGGTCTGCATCTTC
>CAYXFW010000313.1:0-4346 GCA_964464305.1 uncultured Verrucomicrobiota bacterium | reverse complement strand
TCGCCAGGAACCAGGCGCCCTGGCCCGAAGCGAGCAATGCGCCGAGATCCCGGCGGGCCTGTCCGGCGAACTGTTCCTCGT
Source organism: uncultured Verrucomicrobiota bacterium (assembly GCA_964464305.1). Lineage (GTDB taxonomy): Bacteria > Verrucomicrobiota > Kiritimatiellia > PWTM01 > PWTM01 > VGWF01. The sequence continues at coordinate 4,265 of CAYXFW010000313.1, read as the reverse complement.
CCAGCACGCCGCCGTGGGCATAGTAGAGGTAGTGAAATCCGTCCCCGCCGACCCAACAGGTGTGGGTTCGATAGTCCAGTTCCGACAGGACGATCTTGTTGTGCAGTGCCGGGGATCCCCACGCGGACGGGGACGCGCCCGTCCGCCCCGGCTGCCGCCACATGCCGTATTCCGGCACGCCGACCATGCCGTCGATGCCGCGGCCTTCGAGCAGCAGCCGGCGGGCGGAGCGGCCGTTGTATCCGTGGAAGATGTCGGGGGCGTACAGGCTGACGAAGACCGGCCTTCCGAAGGCCTCCTTGACCGCGCAGCCCAGGTAGTCGGCCGCGGCAGCCACCCCGAGGTCGTTGTGGCGGTTGGTGTCGAGCACGCGGCGGTCCGTTCCTTCGCCCGGGTCCAGATAGCTGCGGTCGGCACGATCCCGCAGCAACGGCCGCGCGGGCGTCGCGGTCTCGAACCGCGCCAACGGGTCGCCCCAGGCCCTCTGGAGGGCGGCGACCTCCCCGCGGTAAGTGCGGCGCAGGTAGTCGCGGAAGTCGTCCGCCGCGCCAGGCGAGTAGTCCACGCCGCGATACGCCTCGTGACCGAACCACTGGTTGTCCGTGCCGCACCAGAAATGGACGCCCGCCACGGCCTTGCCGGCGGCGAAACTCCCGAGATGCCCCGCCAGGGCCCGCAGCGCCTCCGCGGCGCTCTCCCGGAATGCGCGCGCGCTGTAGCTGTGCGCCCACACGTCGTCGCCGCCGTCCTTCGCGCCGTCCGGAGCGGACAGCTTCCGGATGGTGCCCTTCTGGCCGGCCAGCCGATCGCCGTCCGCATCGCGCCAGACCGCCTCCGGATGCGCATCCCCCCAGGCCCAGAAGCGCGGCGAAATCCTCACGTTGAGCATCACGACAAGGTTCGAATCATGCCGCAGCGCAGTCTCGATCTCGTCCCGGATGCCGGCGAAGTCGTACCGCCCCTCGCCCGTCCACCAGTTCTCCGGGTTCGGCTTGATCCGGATGTGGTGCCACCGGATACCCGCGGCGAGCATCGGCTTGATCTCGCTCTCCTTCACGGCGACTCCGTAGCCATTGTAGGAAAGTGAGGCCACCGGCCGGCCGTCGACGTGAAGGACCGGGAAGCCGCCCGTTGCGACCGTCTCGACCCGCACCGGGTCGCGCCCGGCCCACAGGGAACGGACCTCTTCGACGGACATCGCGGGCGTCGTATCCTCCGGCTGCAGTTCCCGGACCACGTTGATCGTGACCGGGGGCGCGGCATGCAGGGCCACATCGTCCCACTCCATCGTCTGCCCCGGCGCGCCGCGCAGCGACAGAACCGCCCGCGCATCGACCACCCCGGTCGGGGCCGTGAAGCGGAGGAACGCGTACTTCCAGGGATCGTCCGACGACGTTGCGATCGGCGGGTTCAGGTTGATCTGGCGGAACCGCTGGAGGCTCCCGTCGCGCGTGCGGGCGTGGATCTCGAACCCCGCACTCGCCCCGAACTCCGACGTGGGCGCCCGGTAGTACCCGGAGAGGAGATACTCCCGGTCCTGGACCAGCCGGACCGGCGGGGACCGGAAACTCACCTCGCCGCCCCAGGCCAGCTTCTCCAGCCGCAGTGCGGGACGGCCGCTGCGGGTAGTCGCGGCATCGCGCGAAAAGACGCCGGCCGGTGGCGGAACCGTCGCGTTTGTCGCGCCCACCGGCGGCGGGGGCACCGCCGGACCGGGCACGGAATCCGCCCTCCCCTGCCAGGACGCCCCCTGGAGAAGATCGGTGATGTCCCCGGGCACCGCGACCACCGTGTTGTACCCATACCTCGAGAGCAGAGGAATCGCCAGGACACCGTTCGTGTCTGCGCGGAGAAATTCATGCGGGCGGCCGGAAAACGTCACGGCATATCCCCGGCCGGCCACGACGTCAAAAACCCCGGCGCGTACCTTCAGCAGTACGGGCCGCGTCGATTGAACCACCAGCGCCAGGCGGTTCGACGAGACCGGCAGCGTGCTGTGCGGAAAGAACTCCACGCGCCCCGGCTCGCCGGGGAATTCCGCGGCGACCGAGCGGATCGCCGTCCCAAACGGCGCCGCGGCGCGAAGCACGCACGGGATCAGAAGCAGGACCAGAAACGGGCCGATGCCACGTGCTCGATGCCGGACCTCTGTCATGTGATCTCCCCCAAGGACCGGCCCGATCGCCCGTGCGCCCCGCACGCTCCGCCCGGCCTGCGCCCGCGATCCTTGGCAAACCCGGCGCGAAACACAAGCGCGAAGACCGGATCGGCGCGCTGCCTTTCCGGATTGAATTGCGGGGGCGATTTCGTAGGATGCGGGCGCGGCGGACGACAGACCCCGGCGCGACGGACGAGGACGATGATCAAGCCCGAGATGCTGACGCGGTGGACGATCGAGAATTCGGCTGAACTGTACGGCGTGCGGAATTGGGGCCGGAGCTATTTCGACATTTCGCCGAAGGGCGAGGTGGTCGTCCGTTCGGACCATCTCCCCGAAGGCATCTCCGTCAGCCTGATGGACATCGTCTCGGGCCTGAAGGACCGCGGCCTCACGCTGCCGGTGCTCGTGCGGTTCGAGGACATCCTCCGCTCCCGCCTCGCACTGCTGAACGAGTGCTTTACACAGGCGATCCGCGACGCCGGCTACCGCGGCGCATACCGCGGCGTCTATCCGATCAAGGTCAACCAGCAGCAGCAGGTCGTCGAGAAGATCGCCATCTACGGCCGCCCCTACCACTATGGCGTCGAAGCCGGCAGCAAGGGCGAACTGATCGCTGCGCTCGCCTACATGGACGATCCCGAGGCGCTCATCGTCTGCAACGGCTACAAGGACGAGGAATTCGCAGACCTCGCGCTCCACGCGCGCAAGATGGGGTTGCAGACGGTCATCGTCCTCGACATGCCCGAGGAACTCCCGATGATCCTCGAGCGTGCCGAGCGCCTCAAGGTGCGCCCGGTTCTCGGCGTGCGGTCGAAGCTTTCCGCCCGCGGCGGCGGCCACTGGTCCGACTCCGGCGGCGACCGCGGCATGTTCGGCCTGACGGCCGCGCAGATCATCGATGTCGTCGACCGTCTGCGTTCGCTCGACATGCTTGACTGCCTCCAGATGCTGCACTTCCACGTCGGCTCGCAGATCCCGAACATCCGCAGCATCCAGGGCGCCTGCCTGGAGGCCGCGCGCATCTACGCGGGCGTCGCGAAGGAAGGCGCCCAGATGAGGTTCCTGAACATCGGCGGCGGCCTGGCGGTCGACTACGACGGCTCTCACACCAACTTCGCGAGCAGCAGCAACTACACGCCGCAGGAGTACGCCGCGGACGTCGTCGAGGTCGTCATGAAGACGATGGACGAGGCCGGCGTGCCGCACCCGACCATCGTCAGCGAGTCCGGCCGGGCGGTCGTCGCGCACCATTCCGTGCTGCTGTTCAACGTGCTCGCCGTGACGCGGTTCGAGGACGCCGCCCCGCCGGAGGCCCTGCCGGAGAACTCGCCCGAGGCGCTGCGAAACCTGCTCGAGGTCAGCCGCGCGTTGAGCGTGAAGAATCTGCAGGAGAACTATCACGACGCCGTGTTCTACCGCGACGAGGTCCGCTCGATGTTCGAGCACGGCCTCGCGGACCTGCGTACGCGCGCGCTCGCCGAGCGTATCTTCTGGTCCATCGTCGTCCGCGCGAGCGAAACGATGGGCGACGCCAAGTACGTGCCGGAGGAGCTGCAGGGCATCCGCTCGGCGCTGGCGGACGTCTACCACGCGAACCTCAGCGTCTTCCAGTCGCTGCCGGACATCTGGGCGATCGACCAGATCTTCCCCGTCATGCCCGTCCATCGGCTCGGGGAGTGCCCGACGCGCCTGGGCACGATCTCCGACATCACCTGCGACTGCGACGGGAAGATCACGCGGTTCGTCGATCTCCAGGACGTCAGCCCGGCCCTCCGCCTCCACGAGATGAACGGCCAGGAGTACATCCTCGGCGTCTTCCTCGCCGGGGCCTACCAGGAAACGCTGGGCGACCTCCACAACCTCTTCGGCGACACGAACGTCGTGAACATCCGCATCGGCGACAAAGGCGAGATCGAGTACGTGCGCGAGTTCGACGGCGACACCGTGGCGGACGTGCTGAGCTACGTCGAGTACACCCCCGCCGAGATGGTCGAACGCGTCCGCGCCCAGGCCGAGCGCGCCGTCCGCCTCGGCCTCCTGACCCCCCAAGAACGCCGCGAGATCATGGACGCCTACGAGACCGGCCTCCGCGGGTACACCTACT
>CAYXFW010000312.1:0-4370 GCA_964464305.1 uncultured Verrucomicrobiota bacterium | reverse complement strand
GCGACTTCGACGGGACGGCCGGGTGGAATGCCGTAGGGCGTCCCCTCCGCAGCCGCCCGCGCGATGCGGGGGGCCATGAGTTCCGCGAACCGCAGTTCGAAGGCCCGCACGACCGCGCGGTCGGCGCGCGTACCCACATCGGTCCGGCCCGGCTCGGGGAGATTGGCGACGGTCACGTGGAGGATCGTCCGATCCGGCCGGACCTCGATCCGCCCCGCCTGCGCCCCGCAGGCGGCCGCCAGCGACAGGGCCAGCGCGGGCCAGGCGGCGCAGGGCGGCGCGCGCCGGCGCGTCGAAGCCGTCCGGGGGGCGTGCCGCGCGGAGATCATTCGAACCGCCGGGCCGCAACATCCGCGATCGCGTGGCCGATCGCGATCGACGCCGTCGCCGCGGGCGACGGGGCGTTGAGCACGTGGACCATCCGCTCGCCCTGCACGATGCGGAAATCGTCGCACAGCGACCCGTCCGGCGCGACCGCCTGGGCGCGCACGCCGGAGCCGCCCGGCACCAGGTCCGCTTCGCCGATTTCCGGCACGAGTTTCCGCAGGGCCTCGGCGAACAGGCGCGGGCTGGCCGAGCGACGGAACTCGTCGAACCCCATCCGCCAATGCTTCGCCGCCATCCGCCAGAATCCGCCATAGGCCAGGAGATCGGCCATGTCGGGGATGGAAATATCGGACGCCTTGTATCCTTCCCTCCGGAACGCGAGCACCGCGTTCGGTCCGGCTTCAATGCCGCCGTTGATCCGGCGCGTGAAGTGGACGCCGAGGAACGGAAGGCCGGGGTCGGGCACGGGGTAGATCAGGTTCCGAACCAGCCCCTGGCGTTCGGGCTTGAGGGTGAAGTACTCGCCCCGGAACGGCACGATGTGCAGGCCGGGTTCCACGCCGCAGAGGCGCGCCACGCGGTCCGACTGGAGTCCGGCGCAATTGACCAGCCCCTTGACGAAGACCTTCGCGTCCGGGCAGTGCACCACCAGCCCGCCCGTCTCCCGGTGCACGCCGGCGACCGGGGTCGACAGCGCGATCTCCCCGCCCTGCTCCCGGATCACGGCGACCATGACCTTGCAGACCTCGATGAAGTCGACAATGCCGGTCTGCGGGACGAAGAGCCCGTCGATCCCCGCGGCGTGCGGCTCGATCTCGCGGATTGCCCCGGGGTCCAACCGGCGCAGTCCCTCCAGGCCGTTGGCCGTGCCGCGGCGCTCCAGTTCGTCGAGAACCGGGATCTCCTCCGACCGGGTCGCCACGACGATCTTCCCGCACCGCTCGCAGCCGATGCCGCGCGACTCGCAGAAGGCGTACATCGCCTCCCGGCCCGCCGCGCAGTTCTTCGCCTTGAGCGAGCCGGGCTTGTAGTAGAGACCGGAGTGGATGACGCCGCTGTTGTGGCCGGTCTGGTGCGCAGCCACGCGGTCCTCCGCCTCGAACACGACCACCCGTCGTCCGCGCTGGCCGAGGGCCATGGCGGTGGCCAGGCCGACGACGCCGCCGCCCACCACCGCCACGTCGAAGGTCCCGTCCGGTTGCACGCCGATCCTCCTCAAGCCCACGGGGCGCGCGAGGCGCGCGAACGGAGACGGTTCGCCGCGGCGTCGCCGGTGAACTCCTCCTTCGCGGGATCCCACCGGAGTTTCCGGCCGAGAAGCATCGAGAGATTGCCGAGGTGGCAGACGGAACTGACGCGATGGCCGATTTCGGCCGGGAAATAGGGTTCCTGGCGCGACTTCACGCAGTCGAGGAAGTTGCGGTGCTCGCCGCCGGGACACGTGAAGAGGCGGGTCTCCCCCGGGCCGATCGTCTCGCGGAGGATCGAGGCCGGCTCGGCCTCGATCGGCCCGCGCCAGCCCCGGTTGCCCACCCAGCCGCCGTCGCCCTAGAACCGGATGTAGGGCACGTCGTTCTCGGCGATCATGCGGACGCCGTTCGCGTAGCGGTACTCGACGCGGAATTCCCGCGCCGTGTTGAACAGACCCTTCGACATGAACGTACCGCGGCCGTCGATCTCGACGGGACCGCTGCGCTCGACGTCCAGCCCCCACTGCGCGGTGTCGAACAGGTGCGCACCCCAGTCCGCGATCATCCCGACGGAATAGTCGAGGATCCAGCGGAAGTTGAAATGGACGCGATCGGGCGTGTACGGCGCCCACGGCGCGGGGCCGAGCCACATGTCGTAGTCGAGTTCCGGCGGCACCGGCTTCGGCGTCGGATCGCCGTCGCCCGCGGGTCCGGTGGGCAGACCGATGCGGACGGTGTGCACGCGGCCGATGCGTCCGTTGCGGACCAGCTCGGCCATGCGGTGGTAGACCGCGACCGAGCGATCCTCGGTCGACGTCTGGAACACCGCGCCGTACCGGCGGACGGCGTCGGCCTGCGCCCGGCCCTCGGCGAGGGTCAGCGTCGGCTTCTCGCAGCAGACATCCTTGCCGGCGCGCAGCGCGGCCAGGGAAATCGGAACGTGCCAGTGATCCGGCGTCGAGATCATCACCGCGTCGATGTCCGGCCGGGCCAGGATCGCGCGGAAATCGCCCGTCGCCGTGCAGCCGGAGTCGCCGTACCGCTCGTTGACCAGCTTGCGGGCATTCGCCAGATGCGCCGAATCGACATCGCAAACCGCAACGACCTGCGCATCCGGCTGGGCGAGGAATCCCTTGAGATTGACGCTCGTCCCATGGCTGCCGACACCGATCATCCCGACGACGATCCGGTTCGACGGGGCGGTGGCCCCGAACACGCGCGCCGGCACGATCGCCGGAAACCCGAGCCCGGCGGCCGCCCCGCCCGCCTGCTTCAAGAATGCCCGCCGTTTCATCGTCATGCTGCCCTCCGCCTGCACGCCCCCGACCCTACCGGAGCGCCCCCGCGGGCTCCAGCGCATAGTGGCAAGTGGCGGGGCAAGCGGCCAGTGTCGAGTGTCGGAGTGCCTGCGGCGCGATCCGCATTCAGGTTTCAGGTTTCATCCCTCCTCCTTACTCTCCCCTGCAAAGCCACATCCTGAGCCGTTGATCGAGGAAAGAGAGCATGCTAGATTGCTTCACAGGTGAAATATGACAGTAGCGCAAGCGATCGCCCAGCATATTGGGACTCTGCCGGAGGCCACCCAGCGGGAAGTCCTCGATTTCGTCGAGTTTCTGGAGGCCAGGGCGAAACCATGCGCTGTGCGCGAAGGTGGCGCGGCCTGGGCCGATTTCTCGCTTGCCTCGGCGATGCGCGGGATGGAGGATGAACCCTCTCCCTACACAACCGCCGATCTAAAGGAATCATTCCAGTGATTCAGGCAGGGCAAGTCGTTCTTTTTGCCTTCCCCCAGACAGACCAGCCCGCCGGTAAGATGCGCCCTGCCCTCGTGATCCGGCGTTGTCCTGGTTCACATGACGACTGGTTGATCTGCATGATTTCTTCGCAGCTTCGTCACGAGGTCGCCGGCTTCGACGAGTGCATCCGTCCAACGGACAGCGACTTCGCACGCACGGGACTCAAGTTGGCAAGTGTCATTCGTGCTACACGTCTTGCCGTCGTTGCCACCGATGCGTTACAGGGCAAGATCGGCACACTCGCCGACGAGCGTCTCAGCCGAATCAGGCAACACATCGCAGACTGGATCACCGACAGCCGCTCGGTTTAACCTCGGCAACGGACAGACGAGGCAGAATCGGCTCGCTCCGACTGACCCACGAGAACCAGCCTAGGCTCCCGATCCCCCCGCCGTGGCCCCGAGGGCGAAGGCGGGCGCTGGCCGGAAGGTTGTCCGTCCATGCCCCGAAGAGGCGCTTGCAATCCTCCGACGCCGCGCGCAGCATTCGTTCGGAGGTGAACCCGTGGAGGGTGAAGGAATAGGGCCGAACCGGAACGAAGTCGAGAAAAGCGTCGGGGCGCAGAATATGCGTCAGGCATCGGAACTAATGAACGCCACGAAGTGGTCCCCTCCGCCTGACAACGCCGTCAACTTGGATCTGCAGAATCGGCGCTTCGCTCTGCTCCTGCCCGCCGGTTATGGCAAACGTCGGCCGGAAGAGATATGAGCTATTTCATGACAGTCTCAGGCATGACACCGGTGAACTGTGATGCAGTCGAGTTCCTTCCGGTTTGCCAAGCACAGGACTACGTCCAAAGGCTTGCCCGAGAGCTGGAGCAGGAGGACGGCTCCCCTCTCTTCTTGGCTCATGACTGTGAGACCTCGACCAGCAGCGGATTCATATCGGATGCGAAGTCCCATTACTACAATACCGGGAGCATCGATGGCTCATCCCTGCATGCAATTCTGAAAGCCTGTGTCGGCTGCTGCGATGCCTTTCGTATCTGGTGGGCATCCGATGGCCTGCGCGACCACCCCGATGTGGCTGATGAGGTAGAGCGTGTTATCCGCGACAC
>CAYXFW010000311.1:0-4378 GCA_964464305.1 uncultured Verrucomicrobiota bacterium | reverse complement strand
GGATCACGTGTCCGCGCAGGGTCCAGCTGCGCCCGGCGTAGATCGCCCCGCAGTCGTGCGATTCATGGCAGACGTTGTGGATCTCGTTGAATTCGAACAGGTGGTCGTTCCCGCCGAACAGAATGGCCGAGTGCGGCGCGTCGTGGATCAGGTTGTGCGATGCGCGGAGTCCGACCCCGCTCAGGAAAAGACCCGGCCGGTACATGCGGTCCCACCGGCCGAAATGATGGATGTGGTTGTTCTCGGCGAAATGCCCCGCCGGCACGAGGGCCTTCCGATCCCCGCCCACCAGGTAGATGCCACCGCCGCCCATCCCCTGCATGTCGCAGCCGATGACGCCGTGTGCCTCCCCGCCGACCACGGTAACGGCGTGGTTGCCGAGGTTGCGAAAGGTGCAACCGGCGATCCGGCATCCCCGGCCGCTTCGGATCGCGACGGCGGTGCCGCGCGCCGTTTCCATCCGCAGGCTGCGGATCGTCACGTGCGAGACATCGGTCAGGACAAACAGGCCCGGCGCCACCGAGACCTCGACGCGACCCGGCTCGACGGGTCCTGGAGGCCAGAAATACAGGATCCCGGACTCCCGATCGAGGGTCCACTCGCCGGGCTCGTCGATCTCCGACAGCAGGTTGATCCCGCGGAACCACTGCCCCTTCCGGTAGCCGTACCCATGGTAGGGCGGTTCGACGGCGATGATCCGCTTGTCCGGATCCAGGGACAGGATCCGGTGCCGCTGCATCGCCCAGTCGCGGAACCAGTACCCAAGAACCCACGGATCCTTCTCCCCCACCCAGCGCCGGGGCCGGTCGCCCTCGTAGACGAAGATCCCCTCCTTGCAGCCCTTCGTTCCGCGCACGTCGATTGCGGTCGTGCCCAGCACCTCTCCCATCCGGACGAACCCCTCGTTCGGCCAACGCGAAAGTTCCATCGGCACGTCGTTGAAGAAGACCTCCAGCCGCGGGCTGACCTTCTTGCCGACGCTGGCATAGGCGCTTCCCAGCGCGTCCTCGCCCTGCCCGTCGGCCTTCGCAAGACCGACTTGGATCTCCCATTCCGCATCGAGGCCGAGGTCGCCGTACTCGGCAATGCCCAGTTTCTTCAGGTCGGCCTGCCGCACCGCGCCGCGCGCGACTGGGTCGAGGCGGCCGAGGACTTCCGCATCCTTCACCGGCGACCAGTCCGTGACGGCCCGACCGCCGCTGATGCAGGCCGTTTCGCCCGGCCGGGCCCGATAGACGACCGGCGACTCCACGGTTCCCGAGTCCTGCGCCGTCAACTCGACCGGTCGCGTCCGTTCGTGCCGTCCGCCGAGGATCTCCACGACCGCGCCGCCCCTCGGAAGGCCGCCGGCCGCCCGGATCCTGCGCAACTCGTCGCGGGCACGCTCGATTGTGACAAAGGGACCGTTGGTTGTGCCGGCGACGCGAACGGCACGGTCGCCCGACCACGCATCGTTGCCCTGCGGCGACACGAAGACGCTGACCGCCGCCGGGGATCGCGGCGCAATGACGATACCGGCGAGCGACGCGACAGTCAGGATGGCGGCCCTGTGCTTCATTCTCATTGCGGAAACGCTGGCAGAATGCCGCCGGGGGGTCAAGAACGGCCGCGCCTCACAGCCCAAAACGAATGGCTCCTCCCCTTCCCCTCTTCCTCCGGCAGGTCGGCACAGCCTTTCTGTCCCCATGCCCGCCCCCCGGAGGTACCGGTCCCACCGGGCTCGCCCCGGTGGGGAGAAAAAGCGCCGCAACATTTCCGCTCAGCCTACAACGAACGGCTTCTCCTCTGCCTCGCCTTTCACATGTGGACAGGATCCGCAGAAGTGCCATGCGCCCCGGCCCCGTCCCTGTTAACCCGTCACCGCTGGCGAACCGCAGAACCGCCGAATACCCGGCCGCAGAATGTCGAAGGACGCTCCGCCGTCCATTCCCATCCTGATAATCCTGTGATCCCGTCTCCCCCTCCTCCGCAGCCTTGCTTCCTTGCGCGAGCCCCATCCGCCCTAAATCGAAATCGCTATCTGGCGTCGGGATCGAGACCCGATGGCGATCCCGATTTCGATTTCGATGCCGGCAACGCCCCTCGGTTGCTCTTGAAGTGCCCGATCACAGCCCGGAGATGAGCTTCATCAACTCGTCCAGTTTGCCAACACTGCTTCTCTGTCCCCTTGCCCGCCCCGTTACGAAGCACACACGATATTAGCATTTATGGACGCGACCCCTTCCGTCGCTCTCTGTCTTCCGTCTTCTGTGGACCTCACAGAGATAGTAAGGTCCAGGTTCCCAAATACCCCTTTCCCTGGCATCACGGGCGATGTCGCTTGCGGCCCTCCAGGCGAAATCAAGATCATCCAGCAGGCAGAATCTGTTCACAGGGTACTGCTCGAACCCCCTATTGCAGGAGAGAGGAGAGTGACCGAACTCCGGCGTCAGCCCCTCTCGACTGACTGGATCATAACCGAGGAAGTCGTATTGTGAAAGATCTCCGGCTGCTGTGGATTCCACGGGAACCGGCAGCACTTCGAGTCCATCGAAGACGACTGGGAACAGTCTGTAGGCGTACATGTCGAATAATGGCCTCTCCTGTCCCGCAACTTCCCACGCCACTTGTTCGGTGTCGAACAGCCACCATGTCATGTTGTGTTTCCATCGATTGATCCAGTCTTTGGGGCCAGGCGAGATGCAGTCACTGACGCTGCAGCTCTCCCGCACACATGACTCTCCAAACCACGAATCGGGACGGGCCGTCTTCTTTGGAAAGAAGCCGATGAGAACTGGTGCAGGTCTGGTCATTATTTCTCTCTGGCGAACGCCCACGCTGAGGATTCGGCGCGCCACCGGCGATATCCCCCAGGGCGCAGGTCAATCAGTGCTTTGATCTCATTCTTGCAGTCACGAACATCGCTGCGAAGATCGTCAGCATCGTCATGACGATGCCGAATGCAATCCGAAACAACGGGCGCATCGGATTCCGGTCGATGTACGCGATCGCACTGCGAGGATTCATCCAGTCACTCAGGCCGAAACTAAGGAACCCCGCCGAAAGACAGAGAGCGCCAATCCACACCGCAATGGGAATCTTGTTGTTCATCTCTTGTCGTTCACCTCTGTGGCGATGGTGCGCCGGGCGTTGGACGGGGGCAAGCGGTTTCTCGATGGAAGTTCGGAGGGGGAAGCACGAAGGAGCGATGAGAGCGGAGCAGCGCCCAAGGAGACGAAGGCGGCGGTCCCGGGCCGTGGTTGGCGCATTGACTCTCGTGGTTAATTTCTCATCGGGGTCGAAGTACGGAGGGACAGTGAAGCATCCCGTCCAAGGGTTGGAAGGATGGAAGGTCGGGTTGTCCGAATCTTGGACGCCGTTGAGTGTCCGGCCCCCCGGAGCGCGCCCACGGAGCGGCCGCGCCACCGGATCTCTGCCGCCACACTGCCTCGCCGCGCAACGCTGGGACCGGGGCGGACCTGGAGGTCCGCCCCCACGGGTCGAGAGCCGTACACGTCTTCTCTCCCCATCCTGCAAATCCTGTGATCCTGTCCTTCCTCCGCTTCGCGGCTTTGCGACTTCGCGTGAGCCGAATCCGTCCGTGACACTGCCATCCGTGCCCGATCACAGCCCGGAGACCAGTTTCATCAACTCGTCGAGTTTGCGGGTGACGTCGGTTGCGCGGAGGCGGGGGATACGGCCGGCGAGCATGACGGGGTCGCCGCGACGCAGGAGGATCGCGCGGTCGCCGTCGGTCTCGATGGACTGGATGCCCTTCGCCGAGGCCGCAATCTTGAGCCGGGCCAGCCGGAGCAGCCGGTCGAGCGGTGCGGGGAGCGGGCCGAACCGGTCGCGGAATTCGGCGGCCAGCTCGCGGATGTCCGCTTCGACGCAGGCGCCGGCGAGCCGGCGGTACAGGTGGAGGCGCTGCGTTTCGTCCTCGACGTAGTCCACCGGGATGACCGCCGCACCGCCGACGGCGAGCGGATCGGGGCTCAGGTCGATGAAGTCCAGCGCCAGGCGCGCGGTCGCAGGCGCCGGAGCCGTCTCGCCCTTCAGACGCGCGACCGTCCGCCGCAGGAGCTGACAGTAGAGATCGAAGCCCACGGCCGCGATGTGGCCGCTTTGCTCGGCGCCGAGCATGTTGCCCGCCCCGCGGGTTTCGAGGTCGCGCAGGGCGAGACGGAAACCCGCTCCAAGCCCGGAGTGGCGGCGCAGGGCGCTGATGCGCTGCCGGGCCGTGTCCATGAGGCGCCCGTGCCGCGGCAGCAGGAGGTAGGCGTAGGCCTGGTGCTTGTAGCGGCCGACGCGACCGCGGAGCTGATAGAGCTGGGCGAGGCCGAACATGTCGGCGCGGTGCACGATCAGCGTATTTGCATTGGGCACGTCGAGGCCGGAC
>CAYXFW010000310.1:0-4390 GCA_964464305.1 uncultured Verrucomicrobiota bacterium | reverse complement strand
CGCGGTTGCCGGCACGGATGTCGCCCTCCATGACCCGGAGGTAGGGCATCACCCCGCGAAACGTGTCGAAGGTCGAATCGAAGACCAGGGCGCGGGTCCATCCGACGTGCCCCGCCCGCGGCGGCGGCACGCGGCGCACGATCGCCTCAAGCAGCTCCTCGACGCCCGCGCCGGTCTTGGCGCTGACGTGGAGCGCATCGTCCATCGGAATCGCGAGGATTTCCTCGATCTGCTTCGAAACCTCAACCACGTCCGAGCTGGGCAGATCGATCTTGTTCAGAACCGGGATGATCTCGAGGTTGTGATCGAGCGCGAGATGGGTATTGGCGACGGTCTGCGCCTCGACCCCCTGCGTGGCGTCCACGACCAGCAACGCGCCCTCGCAGGCGGAAATGCTGCGCGCGACCTCGTAGGAAAAGTCGACATGCCCCGGCGTGTCGATCAGGTTGAACTGGTAGAGGCGGCCATCGCGCGACTTGTAGCGCATCGTCACCGGGTGCGTCTGGATGGTGATGCTGCGCTCGCGCTCGAGATCCATGGCATCGAGGAACTGCGCGGACATGTCGCGGGCCTCGATCGCACCGGTCCGTTCGAGCATCCGGTCGGCCAGCGTCGACTTGCCGTGATCGATGTGCGCGATGATGCAGAAGTTCCGGATCAGGGTGAGGTCGGCGCTCATGCCGGCCCTCCCCCGCCGCGGTACGCTCCGGCGGCGGCCGCGCGGAGGCGGGCGGTCGCCCCGGCCATGTCGGGGGCGCGGAAGAGGGTCGTGCCGGCGACGAACGCATTGGCGCCCGCCGCGGCACACAGGGCCGCGCTGGCATCGCCGATCCCCCCATCGACAACGATGCCGATCGCCGGATCGCGATCGCGCAGCGCGCGGATCTTGGGCAGGACGGCGGGGATGAAGGACTGGCCGCCGAAGCCGGGATTGACCGACATGAAGAGCACCTCGTCCGCCAGCCGTTCCTCCAGCAGGCCGAGGGCGCCGTCGAGCGGCGTCTCCGGATTCAACGTGAGCCCGGAGCGGATGCCGAGGCTCCGGATGTCGCGAAGCGTTGCGCGCACGTCGCAGGGCGCCTCGAGGTGGATCTGGATGATGGTCGATCCGGCGTCGGCGAAGGCGCGAAGGTAAATATCGGGCCGGTCGATCATCAGGTGAACGCTCAACGGAAGACCGCACGCCGCGCGGGCCATGCGGACCACGTCCGGACCGAAGCTGATGTTGCGGACGAAGTGGCCGTCCATCACATCCAGATGGAGCGCGTCCGCGCCCGCAGCCTCGGCGCGACGGCATTCCTCGGCAAAGCGGCCAAAATCGGCCGCCAACAGGGAGGGCAGGATTTGAATCATGGGTTCGTGCATCGGATCAACCGGTTCGAAAACGCAACGTTATCGTCCGGCCGGTCCGGCGTCAAGTTGCACCCAGAACCAGATCCTTCAGCACGCGCTTGCGGCCGGGCGGGTCGTCGGGCTCGGGCCAGAGCGCATCGAGCACCACTGCCCGCGAGGACACGGGCGGCCCCGCGGCCACAAGATCCAAAGCGGCGGCGGCGGCACGCGCGAAGCGGTGCGGAACGATCCCGGCGTCCAGCGCCACACGCATGGTTCCGGTCAGGCGGTCCGTCCACCCGAGCTTGCGGCGCGGGTCGCGAACCACACGCGCGACGGTGTCGCGCAGCCAGGGATTGACCATCCGATCGAGAAGGTCGTCCGCAAAAGCCCGGTATCCCGCCGCCGTGAACAGCTCGTCGGTGCCGCCATGGCGCGCAATCATCGCCCGGCCGGATTCCTCGACAAACGCCGCGCGGGCGAGGTCCATCAGATCGTCATCGCCCGCCGCCTCCGCGATGAGCCGGTACCCCCGCCGATGGGCCAGGAATCCGAGCAGCGCGTGGGTCGCGTTGTGTCCGTAGAGCTTGGCCTCCTGGAACGGCACGAGATCGGCCTTCTCCTCGAACATTTGCAGGCCGCGCCGGAAACCCGGAAGCCGGATCCGTGAAATCAGGATCCGGTTGAACGCCTCGACCAGGAAGGCCTGCGGCAATCCGTCCGCAACGGGACAGAGCCCGCATCGCGCGATCTCGCCGGGATCGGTCACGACGCCGCTCATCTTGCCGATGACGGTTCCCAGTACCTGCACGGTCCCCGGCAACCCGCCGAGTTCCGCAACCAGGGAGCGTTCCAGCATGCCGGCGGCGCCGGATTGGTTCTCCGCGGCGTAGATCACGCACGGCGACGTCTTTCCCCGCAGCCCTTCGGCCAGCAGCCCCGCCGCGGGAACACCGCCTCCGGTGTAGAACGCCACACCGGGAAGCGCGGTGCAGATCTCTGTCGCATCGCGTACCGCGGCGACCAGCGACGGCCGGTCCGCGGGCGACGCCGGATCCAGGATCTCCACGCCCGTCACCTCGCGAATCTCCACGCCCGTCCGCGTGGCCACATTGACGCCGTAGCGTCCTCCGGTGCGCCGGATGGCCTGCACCACGTCCGGCCGGATCTCGGCCACGACAATCCGGGAGAACCGGCCGGACCGGAATGCCTCACAGGCAAACAGCCCGCCCTGGAT
Organism: uncultured Verrucomicrobiota bacterium; assembly: GCA_964464305.1. GTDB lineage: Bacteria > Verrucomicrobiota > Kiritimatiellia > PWTM01 > PWTM01 > VGWF01. Next base: position 1,821 of record CAYXFW010000310.1, on the reverse strand, counting down.
CGCGCCGAAGCCAATCCCGACGAATACGGCGTCGCTCATGAGCGCCGCGACCTACTTCGCACCCAGAAGGTGCTTCACGATGTAGGCTTCCAGCCCCTCGTAGTCGCGGGCCTCGCGGAACTGACGGATGAGGGGTTGCTTAAGCGAGCGGACCTTCTCCAACAGCAGCAGGAAGAACGCGCGGCTGTTCTTGAGATGCTCCGTGACCGGGAAGCCGCGCTGCGGGCGCATGGTCTTGACGTCGAGACCGACGAACTCTCCGCGGCGCCCGTAGCCATTCTCCTCCAGCACGCGCACCACGTTGAACGCGGCGCGCAGATTGACGGCGCCGAAGTTCTTGTCTTCGTCGAACTTCAGACCGTTCTGGTCGTTGAGGTGCACGCTGCCCAGCTTGTCGTGCGCGAGCGCAAACGCCATCTCGTCGCTCGGGTCGAGCCCGGCGAGAATCGCGTGCGCGGACTCGATCAGGCCCTTCACGCGCCGGTGATCGGTGGAGGCATAGGACAGCGCGAGGGCGTGGCCGATGGTCGGCACGTAGGCCTGGTCGGTCGGCTCGTTGGGCTTGGGCTCGATCCAGACCTCGATGGCGGGGTCGTACGCAAGCATCTTGTTGATTGCCTCCAGCAGGCGGTCGTAGGCAACCCGTGCGTCCTTGGCCTCCCGGATATAGCTGCCCTCGCGGGCGAGCCACAGCACGACCGCCTTGCAGTCGATCGCCCGGGCAATGTCGATGCACTTCTGCGTCCGCTGCCAGGCGAACTCGCGGTCGGAGGCGCGATTCGCCGTGTAGCCGCCGTCCACCGTCTGCTCGGAAAACCAGAGGCGCGGCGCGACGAACTCGGGCGTCAGCCCCTCCCCGGCCAGGATCGCCTTCACCGCCCGGGCCTTGCGGAGAATCTGCGCCGGGGCGAGGTCGTCGAGACCGGGAACGACATCGTCGTCGTGGAACTGCATGCCCTCGAAGCCCAGCTTGCGATAGAGCTTGAACTTCTTCGCATGCGGGAACACCGCGCGGCTGTCGGGGCCGAAAGGATCCCCGCCTTCGCTGATGTTCCAAGGACCGAACGAGAACCGGTAGGTCGTCGGCGAGTTCTTTTTCATGGGGGGACGGTGACAGGCACGGGCACAACCGGCTACGCCGATGGTCTCACGGGCTGCGACGATCGTCTCAATTCCGTTGCCCCTCCTTCCGGTCGAGTGCTACAATGTTCCCATGCGCGCTCGGAAGGAACAGATCCGCCTGATGGGAGGCCAGTCGTTCCGGGTGCTGCGTTGGACGGGCGGCATCGGCGAAGTCGAAGCGCTGCTCGCCCCCGGAAGTGCAGTCCGTCTCAAGGGCGAAGGCGACCACTGGCACCACCATCCGGCGATGGAACTCACGTATTTCATCGCCGGTGAAGGGACCCGGTTCGTCGGCGATCACATTGCGCCGTTCTCTCCCGGCGACCTGGTGCTTCTGGGCGAGCGCCTGCCGCATTACTGGCACGCGCGGGGAGCATCCGCCGGGCTCGCCGTGCAGTGGCACTTTCCGCAGGGACACCCCTTCTGGCACTTCCCCGAGACCGGCGAGCTGGCCGGCCTGTTCGCCAACGCGGCGCGCGGCCTGCGCTTCACCGGCGGCACCGCGGCGGCGGTCGGCAGCGGACTGCATGACCTGGCCCGTCGAAGCGGCCCCGGGCGTCTCGGACAGCTCCTGCTCCTGCTGGCCCGGATGGCGGCCGCTCCGGCCTGCGACGTGGCCACGCTCTCCACGCGCGCCTTCACGTTCCCTTCGATCGCGGCTCACCCGCAGGCCATCGGCATGGTTCTCCGGCATCTTCT
>CAYXFW010000309.1:0-4409 GCA_964464305.1 uncultured Verrucomicrobiota bacterium | reverse complement strand
TGGCGGCAGCCCTCGAGCACATTCAGGAATGCGGCGACGTTGGCGCGTTCGTAGGCGAAGGGGTTCTCGATGGAGTAGCGCACCCCGGCCTGCGCGGCGAGGTGGCAGACGACATCGAACCGGTGAGCCCGGAAGAGACCCTCGGTGGCGGCGCGGTCGGCAAGATCGATCTCGATTCCCGTGTAGCCCGGCCGGCCCTCCAGGCGGGCGTGGCGGTCGCGCTTGAGCCGGACGCGGTAGTAGTCGTTGAAATTGTCGGCGCCGACGACCTCGTGGCCGTCGTCGAGCAGCGACGAGGCCACGTGGTAGCCGATGAATCCCGCGGCGCCGGTGACGAGAATCTTCATGCGTGCCTTTCTCTCGAACCGGCCCGGATGATGCCGGACGCCGGGGTCCGGCGTCAATCCGCGGGATTCGCGAAACGGCCGATCGGGCGCAGACACCCGGCCATCCTGCGCAACCGGGGCGCTTGCCCCCCGGTTGCCGGGTGGGGTAGCCTTGCCGGCATCGGCGGGCGGCAACCGGACGGCAGGGGGAGAACGAACATGGGCGGATTCTTCGGCGTGGCTTCCAAGACGGACTGTGTCTCGGACCTCTACTACGGCACCGACTACCACTCCCACCTCGGGACGATGCGCGGGGGCATGGCCATCTGGAACGGGACCGGCATCGACCGCGTGATCCACGACATCACGAATGCGCAGTTCCGTTCCAAGTTCGACGCCGACATCGACCGCCTGACCGGCGCCTCCGGGATCGGCGTCATCAGCGACTACGAGGACCAGCCGCTGCTGATTGGTTCGCACCTCGGCCTGTACGCCATTGCGACTGTCGGCGTCATCCAGAACCTGGATGCCCTCGCGGGCGAGGCCTTTCTCAAGCGGGCGACCCATTTCTCCGAAATGAGCGGCGGCGAGATCAACCCGACGGAACTCGTGGCGACGCTGGTCAATCAGGAGGCGACGTTCGCGGACGGCCTCCGCCGCGTGCAGGAGACGATCCAGGGCTCGTGCTCGGTGCTCCTGCTGACGCGCGAGGGCCTCTACGCCGCGCGCGACCGCTGGGGCCGGACGCCCGTCATTCTTGGCCGCAAGGACGGTGCGTGGGCGGCGACGTTCGAAACCTCCGCGTTTCCGAACCTCGACTACGCGTATGTCCGCGACCTCGGCCCGGGCGAGGTCGTGCATCTGACCGCCGACGGCGCCGAGACCCTGGTGCCCCCGCGCGCCGAAATGCGGGTCTGCTCGTTCCTCTGGGTCTACTACGGCTACCCCGCCTCGACCTACGAGGGGCGGAATGTCGAGGACATGCGGAACCGCAGCGGGGCGCTCCTGGCGCTTCGCGAGAAGATCGAGGTCGACGCCGTTGCCGGCATCCCGGACTCCGGCGTCGGGCACGGTCTTGGCTACGCGGCGGAGGCGGGCGTTCCGTACCGTCGTCCGTTCGTCAAGTACACGCCGACCTGGCCGCGGAGCTTCATGCCGCAGAACCAGAAGGTGCGCGACCTCGTCGCGCGCATGAAACTGATCCCGGTGCCGGAACTGATCCGCGGCAAGCGCATCCTGTTCTGCGAGGACTCGATCGTCCGGGGCACGCAGTTGCGCGACACGATCCGGCGTCTGTTCGAGGCCGGCGCGCGCGAGGTGCACATGCGCCCGGCGTGTCCGCCGCTGATGTACGGATGCCCGTATCTGAATTTCTCGCGGTCGAAGACCCAGTTCGATCTCATCGCGCGCCGGATCGTTCGCGAGATGGAGGGGAACGAGGACGATCCGCCCGCGGCGTACTGCGATTCGGACACGCCGCAATACCGCGAAATGTGCCGCCGCATCGGGGAGAACCTGGGCCTGACGTCGCTCCGGTACCAGCGCATCGAGGACATGGCGTCCGCCATCGGTCTTCCGCTCTCGCGTCTGTGCACCTACTGCTGGAATCGCTGCGGGTAAGCCGGGATCGTGGATCACGGCCGGCCCGGCGTGTCGCGGCGAAGCGCAGCGAAGACGGACGGTCCGGCCCTTCTACCGGGGCGGAGGGTAGGGCGCGACCGCTGGGCGCTCCGGATGGACCCTGTGTCGCGGGATTGCGGGTTGCGGCCGGCCCGGCGGTCAGAGCCAGCCGTTCTCCCGGTACCAGCGGACGGTGTCCGCCACCTCGTCGTCGAACGCGCGCGCCGGCTTGAAGCCGAGATCGCGCGCCGCCTTCGACGCGTCGAAATGGCGGTTCTTCGTGAAGAAGTCCACGCGTCGGCGGTAGATGGGCGGTCGCAGGTTGAGCGGAGTGCAGACGGCCTCGCAGGCGGATCCGAGCCACTGCAGCGGCTTCACGGGCAGGCGCAGCCAGGGCGGGGATACACCCAGATTCCGCGCGATGGCCCCCGCCATCACGTCCAGCGGCACCGCCTTCTCGCCCGCGATCATGTACACCTCCGCATTCAGTTCCTCGTGCTCCATCGCCAGTTCGAAGGCGCGCACGAGGTCGCGGACGTCGATGAAATGCACGTGCTTGCACGGGCCGGCATAGAAGAACCTGCGCTTTGCGATCATGCGGAACATCTTCAGGTTCCGCGTGTCGCCCGGGCCGTAGATCATCGCCGGGCGGATTACGACACCGCGGATGCGGCCGGACCGGAAGAAGTCGAGCGCGATCTTCTCGCCCTCCAGCTTGGTCCGCTGGTACATGTCGCCCGGATTGTACGGCGACGTTTCGGTGCCGGGGGGATTCGTGACGTTCCCCAGGACGCCCCCGGTGGAGCAATGGATGAACCGCCGCACCCCCGCCGCGATCGAGGCCTCCAGCATCCGGCGCGTGCCCTCGGCGTTGACGTCGTGGAAGACGCTCTCGGGAAACCCGGCCTGGCGGAAGAGCGCGGCGATGTGGTGCACGCGCGTGACGCCCTCCAGTGCCCGGGGCAGCGAGGCCGCGTCGCGAATGTCCGCCTCGACCACCGGCACGCCGAGCTTCTCCAGCGCTCCAGCCTTCGAACGGTCGCGAACCATCGCGCGCACGCGCTCCCCGCGGCGCACGAGGTCGGCGACCAGCTCGCCGCCCACGTATCCGCCGGCCCCCGTGACCAGCGTCCACCCCGTCTCCTGTTCCGCCATCGCAATTCCCTTTCGCGCGCCGCGTCGATTCCCGGGCGCGCGCGGCGATCCTACCCGCGATGCGGCCCGGACCGGAGAAAAAAGTTCGGATTTCTCGGGAATTGGACTGGCCATGCCCCGTGGCGTCGGCCTATCGTAGCGTGGCGGTGGCGCCCGGGCGGGGGCGATGCCGGGGGAGGGACATGGAAGAATCGCAGGCAGGGCGGGCGGAACCAGAGGTCGCGGAAGGGCGTCGAATCCTCTTCCTCGATCCCCAGCCCTTCTTCCAATGCCGCGGTTCGCCGATCCGCGTGGCTGCCGATGTGCGCATGCTGGCCGGGGCCGGGCACCGGGTTGACCTTCTCGCCATGCCGGTGGGCTCCGCGGTCGACCTGCCGCCGTCCGTCCGCCTCCTTCGCGTGCCCAATCTCTTCGGGATGCGATCGATGGCCATCGGGCCGTCCTTCCGGAAGGCGGTCTACGACGTGATCCTGTTCTTCCACGCGCTGGTCCTGATCGCGAGGCATCGCTACGACGTGATCCATTCGATCGAGGAGGCCGGGGCCATCGGCGTGGTCCTGGCCCGCCTGTGCGGTGCCCGGACCGTTTTCGAGAAGCATAGCGATCCCGAATCGCACAAGGGCGGCTTCGCGCGCAACCTCGTCATGCGCATGTACCGGGCGGTCGAGCGCTTCGCCATCCGCCATTCCAATGCCGTGATCCTGACCGGTCCGGGGATGCTCGCGGACGTTCGACGCATGGCCCCCGGGACGCCGGTCCATGCGATTTCCGACGTGCCTTCCTCGATCGTCGAGGCCGACGGGGTGGGCGTTGCGGCCGCGCGGCGCGATCATGCGCCGGCCGCGGACGATGTCCTCGCGACCTACATCGGATCCTTCGCCTCCTACCAGGGCATCGATCTCCTCTTCCGCACCATCCCGGCCGCCCTGCAGGCCTGCCCCCGGCTGCGGTTTGTCGTTGTGGGCGGTTCCGAGGCGGAAATCGAACTCCGCCGCGGGGAAATGACCGCGGGCGGCGTTTCCGATCGCGTGTGCTTTCTCGGGATGATTCCACCGGAGGCGGTGCCGAATCTGCTCCGGGCCTCCGACATCCTTCTCTCCCCGCGTCTCTCGGGCAAGAACACCCCCTTGAAGCTCCTGGACTACCTCAAGTCCGGCCGCGCGGTCGTGGCGACGGACACGCCGGCGAACCGCCTGATCCTGTCGGACAAAACCGCGCGCTTCGCGGCGCCGGATCCTGACGCGTTCGCCCGGGCCATTGCGGGCCTCGCGGCCGATGCGGACCTGCGCGACCGGCTGGGTCGCGCGG
>CAYXFW010000308.1:624-4438 GCA_964464305.1 uncultured Verrucomicrobiota bacterium | reverse complement strand
CAGTACCTGAAGGATCTCGACAAGGACGGCAGCGGCACGGCGCCGTGACGCCGGCGCCCGCGCGCGGCGGGAGAGCCCCTTGAGTCGAACCCGGACCAGCCGGTCGGGGCAGTCGTTGATCGAGTCGATGATCGTGGTCGTGATCGTCTGCCTGATCTTCTTCGGACTGTTCCAGGTCTCGCAGCTCTACGCTGCGAAGGCGGTCCTGACGCTTGCCGCCAACTCGGCGGCGCGGGCGCGGATGGTCGGGTTCAATGACTTCATGGTCTACAAGGTCGCCCGCGCGGCCACGATCCCCAACGCGGGCCGGATCGAGACTCCGGACGTGACGCGCAGCGGGGGCATGGCCGCCTTCATCCAGACCGAGACGCCGGGCGTCGTGTGGGACGTGGCCCTGCGCGCCGGGCAGCCCTCGTCGCCGCAGTACCAGGTGGAGTGGTCCCGCATCCCGCTCTACCTGAGCGCCACGCGGTGGGGCGAGTTGCCGGCGATCCTGGACTACTCGAACTGGGACGACGTCTTCTACGCGGAGGGGAGCGGGTCGGCGGACCTGATCCTCGCGCGAGTCCGGCAGGACTACGAGCTGGTCTGGCCGTTCGTCCGGTCCTTTTACGCCAACGACCGCGTCAGCATGGACAGCGGCGGCGCGGGCGGATACATCGTCCGCGAGAAGCATTATCCCCTGTACTTGGAGTCGCCCTAGGCCGCGCGCGGCGGCGGAGGACGAAACAGCGCATGAACGCGATATGGCGGAAGCTGCGGCGCCGGCGGCGGACGGGGCAGACCATGATCTTCCTTCTGGTCGTCTGCGTCATCCTCGCGCTTGTCGTCCTCTGGAACTTCGACCTTCACAAGATCATCACCGTGAAACTCCGCGTCCAGAACGGCGGGGACGCGGCGGCGCTGGCCGCGGCGCGCTGGCAGGGCATCACGCTGAACTTGGTCGGCCACCTGAACGTCCTGCAGGCCGTGGCCATCCACGATGCCCTTTCCCGCGGCGATACGGACTTTCCCGAGGCGCGCGCGATTGCGGACCTTGCCGCGCGGCTCTGCTACGTCGGACCGGTCACCGCGTTCGCCGCGGCGCAGCAGGGCGCGAAGAACAGCGGGGTCTTCGACAACACCGGCTATACCCAGGAGGTCCTGGCCCACGGCGCGCGGGTGACCGACGATTATCCGGGCCAGTTTCCGGATCATCCCTACACCAATGCGCCGTCCCCGCCGACCGCGTGGGACGACTACGGCACGATGCTTTCGTCCGTTGCGGGACAGGGGATCGCCGTCATGGCGGACAACGCGCATTTCTACGTCGACTACATCGGCGATCACATGCTGCTGAACCCGAACTTCTACGACGCCGTCGCCTCGTCGGACTGGTGCTGGTTCTACTACAACGCCCGGTCGACGCTGCAGAGCTATCAGGACTATCACGACTGGGGGCCGCTCCCCCTGGTCCGCGATCCGCAGCCGATGAACTCCGAGTACCTGGGCCTCGGGCTCATGAAGCTCGCCTACCTCGATTCACTGCCGCTGATCGCCGACGGGGTGGACTCCGGCGACGATGCGGTCTCGATCCTCGAACAGTTTGCCGGCCGGCCGCTGACCTCCGGCGTCGCGCAGGTGAGCGCGCAGTGGTATTGCTACGAACCCCAGCGGTGGCGGCAGTGGACCGACCTGCTCGCCGACGATTTCCCGTTCCGCGGAGAGGTCCGGCCCCAGTTCAACTATGTCGGCGCCGACGCCGCCATGCGGATCGAGACGATCGCTGACCGGATGACCCCCGGCGCCGGCAGTCGTATGGTCACCTGGAGCGCGGCCGCGAAGCCATTCGGCTTCCTCGACGGACCCGAGACTCCGAACCGCTACGGCTTGGTTCTCCCGGCATTTCACGAAGTGCGGTTGGTTCCGGTCGATGCCGCGACCGGCAACACCGGGGGAAGCCGGCCGGGCTGGTCCACCCATATTCACGACCACCTTCCCCCGTACTCCGCACAGGGGCTGCCCGGCCTCGCGGGCGGCTGCTGGTACTGCGACCAGTTGCAAACGTGGGAGAATGCCTCCTTCCGGCAGACCGGCAACGACTGGCTTGCGGCCAACAGCGACCAGTGCAGGACTCCCGGCAGCGGCCGGTCGGGCACCGGCGGCGCGAGGCGGGGGCACTAGCCTCCCGCGGAGACGATGCGATGAGCGGAAAATCCTTCAGGTCCGGCGGACGACGCGCGAGGGGCGGGCAGGCCCTGATCGAGCTGGCCGTCGCGCTGGTCGCCATCCTTGCGATCCTCGCCGCGCTGCTGCAGGTTGGGATTCTGTCCCGCGTTCACCTGGAAACCATGGGCGAGGCGCGCAATGCCGCCGCGCAGTATGCGATCGGCGACAGCTACCAGACCATGCTGCCCGGCGCGCAGATGATCCAGTCGTGGGGTGCGGGCGGCGACGGGCGGCGCTATTCGCGCGACGACACGCCCGCCGCAGGCAGCGGACAGTTCCTGCGCGACAACGTCCTCCGGGTGGCCCATCCCGACCTGCTCAACCTGTACGCACCCGACAACCGGTTCTTCAACCTGTACTACAACGATCCCATCGTGGACGAATTCGAGTTCGTCCGGGCGACCGCCGAAAGCCAGCCCGTTCCGCTGCTCCCCGTCGTGAGACACCTGTTCTACAACGCCGAGAGCATCACGCTCGAATCCGAGTCGATCACCGTCTGGACCAAGGGAATCGACTGACGCCGTGCCGGCCTCCCTCTCCGCGCGTCTCGCCGCCGCCCTGTGGATTGCGCTTTCCGTCGCGGCCCCCGCCCGGGTTTTCTGGCGGCACGACGGCGGCGGACACGGTCCCACCGCGCCGGGCCGGCCGGGCTGGAACTCCGCCTACGCCGCGCGCCTGGACATCAACGGCGGAAAGGCCGACCTCGACGTCACCGGTTGCCAGCTCCCCGCCCCGGACGCGATGCGAATGCTCGCAGACACCTACCGCGGCATGGGCGGTTCCGTGCTCGATGGCCACGGCTCGGAGATTGGGTGGGGCATCGCGAAAGCCGGCGACCGCGTGATCCGCTGGCTCGTGTTCAGTGCCTCGCGCCCGCGCGAGTGCATCGTCGTGCGCATCACGCAGTCCATGGCGGACTTCCTCGCCTCCGGACGCCGGCCGACGCGGACCATGCTCGATGCCGTGCCGGAACTGCCCGGCAGCGAGCCGCGGCTCTTCGTCGCGGACCTCCAGTCCCGGCTGGCCATGGAGATCTCGACCACGAAGATGCCGCCGGCGGCGGCCATGCGGCGCATGGCCTCGCAACTGGTCGGCGACGGGTGGACGCCGAGCGTCCCGGTCGACCCCGACAGCACCCCCTCCGTTATCTACCGTCGCGGTCGCGACCTGTGCATCGTCTCCGCCTCCCCCGGTCCCGAAGGCTCCTCCATCACGCGCCTCCACAAGGTCCTCGGCGGGAAAGACGGGATCTGAAGGGAGGACGGAGGAGGGATGAAGGATGAAACCTGAAACCTGAAAGAGGACGGAACCCGGAACCCGAACCCGGAACCTGGAACTCGGAACCTCCGGAAGGCTGAGGGATGAGACCTGAAAGAGAGCGGTCGCGCAACCTCGGACGGACGTGAACGATGCGGAGCGGCGCCCTCCAGGACCATCATCTCGTATCTCTATGGATTGGGGTTTGGAGGGCCGCGCTCCGTCGCGGCCGTATCCATGCGCCCTTCACACGGGTCTTAATCGAGGGGCTCGTCCTTAGCCGATGATTTGGGTGCACGTCGGCAGGTCGCGACGGCGATCGTTTCCTACTTCGCTCCGCCCCGCCATT
>CAYXFW010000308.1:0-614 GCA_964464305.1 uncultured Verrucomicrobiota bacterium | reverse complement strand
CGTCGAGAGGCAGAAGGGGGCGGAGTTCATCGGAGGCTCCGTCGGGCCAGACGGGTGAGAACAGCACGGCGAAGCGCGTTTCGCCCTGCGCCCCGGGGACGCGGACCACGAGCCGCTTGCACCCTGCGTTGGTCTTCTCCGGCTTCGGACGCTCGGCCGACTCGACGGCGAACGCGGCGGTCTCCGGCGCGGCGAGGCGGACGATCATCTCGCGGCCGTTTCTCCGCAGCACGGCCTTGCGCGGCTCGTCGATGCGGATCTCGGCATACGTCGTCACGCCCCACGCGATCTCCGCCGGCGCCGTGAGGCGGAACTCGTCCTGCACCAGCACCGCGCGCCGGTTCCGCGTGAGCGCGACGCCGCGCAGCACGCGGTGCGCCTGCGTCCGGTAGGCGCCGGTCAGGTCGATCACCGTCTGGCCGCCGGTCTCGCCGGAATGGAAGCCGGTCATGTCCGAACGGCCTTTCGGATCCTGGTCCTGCCCGCCGATCAGCGGGATGGAGTGGCTGAAGCCGTTGAGCCGGTAATACGACCACCGTTGCCGGCCGAAATAGCCGGGCAGGTCGTAGTCGTCGCTGCCGAGGTCGGTGACCCACCGCACGCCCAGCGCGTCG
>CAYXFW010000307.1:533-4454 GCA_964464305.1 uncultured Verrucomicrobiota bacterium | reverse complement strand
GAGCTATGCGAGGCCGGAAAGCAAGCGCTCCGAAGCGCATCCCCCCGGGCTCGCGGTAGCTCGCCCCTCCAAGACGCGAAGGCCCCCGAGGCCGGGACGACCGCTCCCCGCCCCTCAGCAGGCGGCGAGGAGGGTGCGGATGGCGCGTTCGCGGGCTTCGATGACTTCGCAGAGCCGGAACTGAACGCGGGCGCGGTTCAGGTTCTGCTCGGGGTAGCGGACCTTGAAGTACAGGTTGCCGCTGAGGTAGTCCTCGAAGAAGCGCAGGCCGAGTTCGAAGGTGATGAGCCGGATCGCATCGTAGAGGTGGGCGCGGTCGGCCTCGGTGAGGAAGTCCCCGGCGAAGCGCATGTAGCCGCGGCAGAACCCTGCGCAGAGATCGAGGTCGAAAGCGACCTTGGACAGCATCGCGACCTCCTCCCCAGCCGGGTTGCAGATCGAGCGCAGCGCGTCGCCGAAATCGCAGTGGATCAGCCCGGGGCTCACGGTGTCGAGATCGATGATCGCGGTCCCCTTCGCGGTGTACTCGTCGATCATGATGTTGTTGACCTTCGGATCCCCGTGGACCATCCGGAGCTGAAGGGTGCCGGCGTCGAGCGCCCGCTGGAGCACGTAGGCGAACTCGCGGCGCTCCTCGACGAACCGGGCGAGACGCTGGGCCTCGACCGAGGCCTTCAGGGCCGCGGCGGCGGCGGGCGTGCGGAGGGCCGCATCGTACCGCTCCAGGTAGAGCGGCGTCACGTGGAACCCCGGCAGCGGATGCTTGAGCAACGCGGGGTCCAGGTCCGACAGCAGCCGGTGAAACTGGCCGAGGACGCAGCCGACCTCGTACGCGTGCTCGGCGCTCTGTGCGGAGTCGGGCGCGTAGGACGAGTCGATGAGCGTCAGCGCCCGCCAGTACTCGCCGGCGTCGTCGACGAACCAGTCGCGCCCATCGCGGCACGGCACGATCGCGGGCATCTGCCAGATGCGGTCGGCCTGGTCCGCCTCGCGCTCCAGCCGCTGGTGGACGTGGGCCGTGATGAGACGGAGATTCTCCATGATCGTTTCCGGCCGCTTGAACACGCGCCGGCTGATCCGCTGGATGATGATCCGGTGCTCGTCGAACGTCGTGCGAAAGATCGCCAGGTAGGTGTCGTTGACGTTGCCGGATCCGGTCGGGTTGATGGCGACCAGACGCCCTTCGATCGCGAACTGTTGGGCGATGTGCGTCAGGTCCATGGCCACCCCCTACTTTGCGACCGGACGGAGCGTCATGTTCCGGTAGTCGACCGCCGTGTGGTCGCCCTGGAGGTAGATCGGCCCGGGGCGGAACTCGTCCGACGTCATCGCTCCGCCGGTGCAGCCCAGCAAGGGCTGGTTGTCGATGACCGTGGTCCCGTTCAGGACGACCGTGACATGCCGGTCGACCAGCGTGATCGCCACCGTCTGCCACTCGCCCGCCGGCTTGGCGGTGTTCTGCGTGGGCGCGATGCGGCTGTAGACGCCGCCCATTCCGTGCGAGTCGACCGGCTTGCCGAACCAGTCGGCCATCTGGATCTCGTAGATGCCGCGCAGATAGACGCCGCTGTTCCCCTTCTCCGGGACGCGCACGTCGAAGGAGAGCTGGAAATCCTCGAACTCGGCGTCGGTCCGGAGATTGCTGCAGCGCGGATGCGCCTTGCCGTCCGCGGGCGGGAGCCGGTTGATCAGCACGCCGTCTTCAACGCTCCAGCCGTTGGGCTGGTTCGGATTCGTCAGGCGCCAGCCGGTCAGATCCCGGCCGTTCAGCAGCGCAACCGGCGCGCCGAATTTGACCTTCGCGAGATCCGGCGCGGGAGGCATCGGCGGAATGCGCCTGCCCGAAAATGCGACCGGGTCGCTCCGCGTGCCGTCGGCCTTGAGCCGCTCGGTCGTCAGCGAGAGCGCATCACCGGCAATCTTCGCGCGGATCGTCTCGGTCTCCTTCACGGTCACCGGCTTGCCGTCGGGCCCCGGCTTCTTCGATTCATGGACGCGCGTGACGACCAGCGCGTCGCCTTCCGTCGCGACGCCCGCGACCGGGAGGACGCTGCCGCCGCCCCACAGGATCGAACCCGCGAGCGCGCCGTCCTTCTCTTCGACGCCCAGCCAGCCCGCGCCGCCCCCGGGGATCGTCAGGGCCCACCGTCCCGCAAAGGGACTGGCCGCCCCCGCCGCCCACGCCACACCCGCCGCGCACACTGCCGCCAACACCGAGATCCGACCGCCTGTCGTTGTCATAATTCGCTCCTCCGAGAGTCCCATATTTCACGGACCGAGATGCCCCAGTCTGCCCGTCCCGCGACGCCATGTCCACGCGCAAAAAGGGGCGTGCCAAGAACAGGCGGGGGGCTCAAGCAAAGGCGCCAAGCCGCCAAGCGGAAGGACGGCAAGGAAAGGCCAGACTGGATTACAGGATGAACAGGACGCCCCCTCGTCCCTCGCCCCTCGTCCGTGTCCCCTCGCCCCCCGCCCCTCGCCCCTCTCCTACCGCGCCGTCACGACCGGGGTTTCCTCGTCGGGCTGGACGCGAATCTCGGTGTAGCCGGCTTCGCGGAGGATGGACTGGACCTCGTCGAGGGTCGGACGGCCCTGGACGGTATGCGTTTCGACCACGACGGCGGGACGGAATCGGCGCAGGGTTTCCCGCGCGCCGCGCAGCGCCGGCCCCTCGCTCCCCTCGATGTCCATCTTGATCAGGTCGAGCCGGGCGAGGCCCAGCCGCGCGACCTCGATGTCGATCGTCGTCACCGGAAGACACACCGCCTGGTAGAGGTCGGGTCGTTTCTGAACGTAGTCGGTCTCGCGAAACGACGACGTGTAGTTCCCGCCCGCGTGGAACTCGAGGACGCCCGCGGACTCCCACGCGCCCTTCTCCACCACGTCCACGTTGGCCACGCCGTTGAGGACGAGATTCCGGCGGAGCGTGACGAGGTTCGCCGCGTCGGGCTCGAAGACGACGACACGGCCCGAGGGACCGACCCGGCGCGCAAGCCATGAGGCCACCGCGCCGATGTTGCCGCCGACATCCATCGCCACCGCGCCCGCGCCCGGCGCGCCGGCGGCGAAGTCGTCCGCCAGCGGCGCGGGATCGAATTCGCGCACACTCCGGACCTCCGTGCCGTCGGGCGTGCGGACAACGAAGGCCCCGTCGCGCCACGCGCAGCCGGCGAGCGCCCGGCCGTACAGGACCCGGTAGGCCAGCGCAGCCAGCCGGTTCCGCAGCGCGCCCTCCGGCATCGCCGCGCGCACGGAGCGCGCAAGATTCTTCAAGCTCATGCCCGCGCAGTGTGGCCTCCGGCCGTGCCCGAATCAAGCGGAAGGAAAGTGGCGAGTGGCGGGGTGGCGAGTGTCGGGGTCTCCCCATCCCTCGCCTCCGGTGCCGTCAGACGGGTGCAGCCCTTCATGGAAATGTGGGGCAGACCTGCGACCGGAAATCCAAGGAATTCGACGGTTTGATGCTCGAATAGCGAAAGACGTGCTAATCGTAATCGTGATCCTAATCGTAATCCCTCGTCCCGATTACGATCAGGATTACGATTACGACCAGCAGGACCGAATCCGCCGCCCGGATTGGTCGGGCACCAAAGGGGGGGGCATGGGGACATCGAATCGGCGGCGCCGCGGGATCTTGAGCCGGGCGCCGTCCAAGGTTCGGACGGCGGCACCGGCCGCTCTTCCAACCCGTGGAAGCCCCAGCCTGTTCCGTCTCATGCAACCCATCCCCGCCATGTTCTCGCTCTCCTCGTCCCTTCGGCATTCGACATTCAGTATTCGATATTCTGCTGTTCGCCCCTTCTCCCAATCCCTCGCCTCGGCTGCCGCCAGACGAACCGCAGAACCGCAGAATACCGAACCGCAGAACGCCGAAGGAACGCCATGTCCCTATCCTCCTCTGTGCGGAGCGCCGATCCTGTGGCG
>CAYXFW010000307.1:0-523 GCA_964464305.1 uncultured Verrucomicrobiota bacterium | reverse complement strand
CGCAAAGGAGGGCCAACGCGAAACCCGCCAGAGGAAGCCAGCGGCCGGAGCGGCGTCGGCCCGCCGGACCCGTGTCGCGCACCTCGTCGACGATGGCCGCCGTCTCGACTTCAGGCAGGCGAAAGTAGGGAATCGTGTTGCTGACGATCATGATCCCCGGGACAGGATTCGTGGGCGTCCTCGCCGCGAATGTCGTCCTGATCCTGACCGGCGTCGCCTCGCCGTTAGCTCGAAGCTCCGCATAGCGGCGAATGTCGGACCGGATGTGCTCTCTGAACACGATGTCTGACCATGTGTTGGAAATCATCTCCGAGTACGAGCGAATCCGTTGCGTTCCGTTGCTAACCAGGAGCCCCGATCTGTCAAACTCAAACCAGTAGTATTGCAGATAGTTTTGCGACACCGGACGCACCCTAATTAGGCCCCAAGTCGGACGGATCTTGTATTTGTCCCCTATGCGATAGGTAATCGAGACCGCAGACAGGGGAGGAATCTCCACCTCGCCAGCGGGCCACGAGTCATA
>CAYXFW010000306.1:0-4459 GCA_964464305.1 uncultured Verrucomicrobiota bacterium | reverse complement strand
GTAGATGCCCGCGCGCAGGAATTTCGGAAGCACCGTGAAGGCGATGATGACGACGGCGACCGAGCCGAGGAGCTGCCAGTTGCTTACGGCGAGCCCGACACCGCCCGCGCCCTGGCCGGCCATGCCGACGAATTGCTCGGTGGAGATGTTCGCGGCGACGATCGAGATGCCGATGATCCACCACGGGAGGCTGCGCCCGGCGAGGAAATAGTCCTCGCTGCTGGCCTCGCGGCGGCTCTTCCAGAGACTGACCCCGAAGATCAGCGCATAGAAGGCGACGAACACGGCGATGTCGAACCAACCCAGTTTCATCCGCACCCCCTCCGCGCGGTCCGACCGCGCCGACGCTCCTTTATGCCCCCGATCCACCCACGATGTCCACCATGGCCTGCGGCAGGATCAGCCCCGGGTGGGCGGCGTCGAGCCGGCGCACGGCGGCGAATGCGCGGCGCGCGCCGCGGCGGTCGCCCAGCCCAAGCCGCCCCAGCCCCGACATCCACGCGACATGGGTCGCATGGCGGCGCCGGGGGTCATCCTCGAACACGAGGAAGTCCGGCAGCGAGACGGCGAAATAATCGATCTCCACGGCGTCGTTCCGGTGGCGGCGGGCGTAGTCCGCCAGGGATCGAAACACCGCCCGCGCCTCCGCGGTACGACCGAGCGCGCGCAGCACAAGACCCAGATAGAACACCATGTCCGGCGGTTCGTCGTTGTAGAACATGGCCGAGGCGGGACCGCCACTCCCCGCGGTGGCCGCCCGCAGGTGGCGCTCCGCCTCCCCGGAGCGCCCGAGACTGCGGAAGACAAGGCCCAGCGCGAGGTGGACGTGATTCTCGCGGGCGCCGGGCAGCTTGCCCTCACCCAGATTCTCCGGCCAGTCCAGCGCGCTGCGGAGCCGGGCCACGGCCTCTGCGGGCCTGCCAGCCGACATCTCGCGCAGGGCGGAGGCGGTCAGGGCCAGGACGTAGTTCGACGACGGCTTTCCCTCGCCGCCCTCCCAAGGGTGAAAACGCCGTCCGCACAGCACCGCGAGCGCCTCGTCGTGGCGGCCGGCGACATTGAGCAGGGCGGCGAGTTCGACCGACAGGTCGTCGCGGCGGGCCACCAGGTCTGGATGCCGCCGCAGCCGCGCGAGCCGCCGGGCGGGCGCCTCGTTGCGCCGGCGGGCGAGCTGGTCGAGCTCGAACAGCAGCCGCGCGTCGCCGGGGTCCAGCCGGACCGCGAGCGACAACTCCCGCCAGGCACGCGTCGGGTCGCGCCGGTGGTTGAAGCACGCGAGCGCGAGGTTGCGGTGGACCGTTGGCAACGCAGGGTCCAGGCGCGCGGCCCGCTCCCAGGCGTCGAACGCTTCGTCCGGCCGGCGGCGCGAATACCAGAAGAGGCCGAGGTAGTAGGGGGCGCGCGGGTCGGACGGGTTCATCCGCTGCGCCGTCTCGAGCGCCGGCACGCATTCGGCCTCGTTGGGGAAGCAGTAGTCGGGGGGGAGGCGCGACGCCGCTTCGAAGTCGGCCCGGGCCGCCGCCTCGTCGCCCGCGAGGCTCCGCACCCAGCCGCGGTAGTACAGCGCCATCGGGTGGACGCGGCAGGCGGCGCGCTCGGCACTGCGCGGTGAGCCGTCGCGCGGCGGACGGATGGCTTCGGTCAGAAGCGTCGCCGCCTCGCGCCAGAGGCCGGCGTGGATGTAGTCGAGCGCGATATCGATCCGCACGTGCGCGTTGTCGCACAGCCGCCGCGCGAACAGGTCCGGCCCGCCGGCGAGCCGCAGTTCGTGGAGCGCGCCCCCGTCGAGCGGGTCGTCGGCCAGCGCGATCCGGACCGCGCGCCGGGCCTCGGCGACCCGTCCGAGCCGGCGCAAAAGGGCGATCCGCAGATGACGGGCGCGGGTGTGCCGTCCGTTGACGGCCAGCGCGCGGTCCGCGAACTCCAGCGCCTGTGCCGCGTCTCCGCGGCGCGAGGCGATGCGGGCGAGTTCGAAGAAGGACGGCGCCTGCCATGCGGCGTTCCACGAGGCCTTGAAGAAGGCGTCGAACGCCTCGTCCAACCGGCCCTGCAGGCCGAGGCACAGCCCGAGATCGTGGAACGGGGCGCCGTCCGCCGGGTTCGGGTTTCGCATGGTCAGGCGCCGGATCGCGCGCCGGAAGTACGGCTCCGCCTCCGCAAACCGCCCGCGGCGGAGGAGCAGCAGGCCCATCGCGTGGTTGCAACGGCTGTCCAGCGGGTCCCGGCGCAGGGCCTCGAGGTAGTAGGGCTCCGGCGCCCGCGTCGCGTGGCGGTATTGCTCGAGGTGCAGACCGTGCAGGAACAACTCCTCGGCCGACGCAATCCCGGCGGGCGGGGGGGCGGCCACGGCGGGAGCCGGCATCGGCCCGGCCTCCGGCGGCGGCGGCGAGAAGGCGAGAAGTTCCGCTCCCGTCGAGCCGTCGAGCACGCGCAGCGTGAGGCCCTCCGGGGCGGCGTTGCCGCACGCGGCGCGGCCGCGCCAGGCGGCGGCGGGCGAGAGCCGGATGCGTCGGCGCAGCAGGGGGGCGGCGCGGCCGCGACGCCGGAGCTCGACTGTCACCGTCCGGGGCGAACTGGCATAGACCGCGGCGATGGCACGGCCCTTCGCGACGTCCAGGTTCAGCACGAGGTCGGCCGACGCATTCTTCACCCCGCCGGTTCCGCGGTAGGGCAGGAAGTGCTGCACGAAGGACTTCTCCTCGCCGGGCATGAGCCACGAGAAGTCGGGCTGGTTGTCCGTGAACGCGCCACACATCAGCTCGATATAGGGGCCGTCGGCGTCGGTCAGGTGACGGTCCCACGCGCGGCCGAAGGCCCCGCAGCCCCAGGTCCACTGCTTCTTGCCCGGCACGACGCGGTGGTCGGCGACATGCAGCATGCCGGCCTGCGCGCGGTGGTCGTAGTCGCCCAGGAAGTCGTAGTCCGAATGGTGCGCCATGTACGAGGTCGGCACGGGGAGGTTGCGGTAGCGCGAGATGTCGGTGCCCGGCGAGTAGTCGACCTTGTAGTACGTGCCGGTCGCGATCGGGAACGACGAGACGGCGCGCTTGCCGTGGTCCATGACGGCGTGGACGTCGGGCGGGAAGATGGATTGCGTGTCGTCGTGGACCGCGACCGCGGGGTTCGCCCACCAGAGGAACGTCTGGGGCTCGCTCGTGCGGTTCTGGAGGCGGACCTGCACCTCGAGCACCGCGCGGTCCGGCCGCAGCCGGAACCCCGTCAGCGCGCGCGTCCGCTGGATGCGGTCGATGGCGCCGCACCACACCGTCGCCGATCCGTCCGCGTGCCGCTCCACCGTGTGCTCGACCGGCTCGAACGTGCCCGGCCGGTGATGCTGGGGCCAGTTGAACTCGATGCCCCCCGAGATCCACGGTCCCGCCAGCCCGACCAGCGCCGGCTTGATCGTGCGGTTATGGTAGACGAAGTCGCGTCCGCCCGCCTTGTCCTCCGCGCGGTACACGCGCCCGCCGAGCTCCGGCAGAATCGTGACCCGCAGCCAGCGGTTCTCCAGGATCAGGGCGCGCCACGCGACGTCACGCGCCTCGTCGGCCACGCTCTCGATCGCGGGGTGGGGATAGACCGCCCCGCGGCTGCCCTGGTAGACGCGGCGGTCGAGGAACATCGGGTTGCGGTCCGGCACGCCGACACCGTAGGTCGGCAGGACCAGCCTCCGCCCGCTCACCGCGACCCTGTCCCGGCGCTTCATGACGCTCATCCTGCGCCGGATGCGGGGCGATGACCATGGACACGGCGACTGAAATCATGCACGATCTTACTGTGAGGATTCAATCCAAGCGCCGGAAACATGGGATGCGCAAGATGCGCATGGACGGAATGCGCATTGCGGAGGGGTTCCGGGGGCAGGCGATGCATGTGCTGCCCCGACCGCTCCTGGCGGAGGCGGCGCGTCATGTGCTGGCTGCGGAGCTGCACCCGACGGACATCGGGTGGTTTCCCCGCGCGCGCGGTCACTTCCGCGAGCGGCCGACGGGCGCGGCGGAGCACATCCTGATTGTCTGCGTGGCGGGGTCGGGCTGGTTCGAGATCGACGGCCGGCGGGGGGTTCTGCGGCGCGGCGGGGCGCTGTGGATCGCGGCCGGGCGGCCGCACGCGTACGGGGCGGCGGAACGCGACCCGTGGTCGATCCACTGGGTGCACCTTGCGGGGGAGGATGCGGCCTGGTTTGCCGGGCGCGTGCCCGGGGACCGGCCGGTGGTCCCTGTTGCACCGGGCGCCCTGCGCCGCACCGTCCGGCTCTTCCGCGAGTGCTGCGGCGCGTTTGCGGGAGGGGCGACCGTACCGCGCGTGCTCTTCGCGTCGCAGGTGCTCCGGCATCTGCTCGCGGTGCTCTTCCACGACAACCCGCGCTTCACGCCCGGCGTGCCGGCGGCGAGCCATCGCGATTTTCAGGGATCGATCGACCACATGCGCGCGCGTCTCCGCGAGGGCGTGACGCTGG
>CAYXFW010000305.1:0-4463 GCA_964464305.1 uncultured Verrucomicrobiota bacterium | reverse complement strand
GACGGCTTCTGGACGCGGCTCGCCGATTGCGGCGCCGATTCGTTCGGTATCATCCACTGGACCACGCGCCCACTCGACCTCTACTTCAAGAGCCTCGCCGGGCAGGTCTGGGGCTCGACTTCAAACCGTTCCTTGCGGGCGACGTGCGACGATATGGCCGGACGTCTCTTCGGGCCCGCGGCGCGCGGGCCGGGCGGGGAATATCTTTCCGCCTGGATCGACGGCGCGCCGATCTTCGGGCGCGACACGACCGATTTCTTCATCGACCGGCCGTTCCCGCCCGAGCGGGTCGACGCCACAGTCGCCGGATGCAGCAACCGCCTGGCGATCCTTGCCCGCATCGATGCGACCGCTCTTCCGCCGCCGGCGCGTGAGCGCCTCGACTACTTCCGCAGACTGGAGGGGTTCTGCGCCGACTTCTTCCGTGCCGAGGGCGCCCACCAGGCCGCCGTGGCGCAGATCCGGCGCGGCGATCGGGCCGCCGCGCGGGCGCGGATGCCGCAGGTTCCGCCCGCCGGCGTCATCGAACAGTACGCGCAATTGTCGTCCATCGGCGGCATCACGCGCGGCGAACTTGGCGTGCTCGTGACGATTAATCTCAAATGGCTGCCGTACGTGGAGTCGGTCCGGCAGGCCCTCGGCCTCCAGCCCGTGCGCATCGATTTCGGTCCCACATCGCACGAGGATGCCGCCCAAGGGGCGGGGACGCTGACGTTCCACGCGGACGCAGAGTCCAACCTCTGGCGCGTTTTGGGCCGGCGCGAGACCGGCGCGGCGGAGTTCACCGCGTCGAATGTTGCGATTCCGGGGAATGTGCCTGTTGCCTGGGCGGAGATTGCCGCCTCCGGGGTCGAGAGCACCAATCCTCTCTCTTTCGTCCTGCAGCCGGTGCCAGCGCCGCAAAAGGGCGGTCCGCTGCTTCTCGACGCGGGACACTACCGGCTGAGCCTGTTCTTCGCCGACCCCTCCGGTCTCGCGCCCGGTCAGCGTGTCTTCGAAGTCGTCGTGCAGGGGCAGACAAAAGTGATGGACGCGCTGTTGCCGGTTCCGCCGCCGGTTGACGTCGATGTCGTGCGCGACGCAGGCGGCCCGCGCCGTCTTCTTGTGAAGACCTTTGAGGTGGATCTCGCAGGGCCGGGCGTGGTGCGCGTGACGCTCACGCCGAAGACCGGAAAGGTCCTGATTTGCGGCGCCATTCTCGAACCGATCGGGGCGGGGCACGGGCAGCCAGGGGGTGCGCCATGACGGCCGGGAGCACAACGGGGGGGGCCGGAACACCGCGCGCGGCGGTGGAGGCGGTGCTTCGTCGGGAGCGGCCGCCGCGCGTCGTGTACGCGCCGAACTGCTGGCAGTGGTTCGCGCACCACCGGAATCATGGTTTGCTGCCTCCCGAGATTGCGCACTGTACGAGCCAGCTCGACCTCATCCGTCACCTCGGGCTCGACGTGTTCAGCCGGAACATCTACTGCGATCCAACGACGCGATGGTTCGGCGGTCTCGCGACGGAGGTGTGGGAGGACGCGGAGGAAGAAGTCCGCCATTTTCCCGACGGACGCGACACGGTGACCGAGCGGACGATCTGCCTGCGCGGCGGCGTGCTGACGGAGCGGCTGCGCTATCATTTCGAGGAGTCGACCTTGGTGCAGGAGAAGTTCCTCCTCGACGATCCCGACCGGCAGTTGGATCTCTTCGGGGCCTACCTTCGCGCGCGGCGCTGGCAGTTCGATGCCCGGCTTCACGGTGCCTGGCAGCGCGAGGTCGGCGACGGGGGATTGGTGGTCGCAGGCGAACTGTTCAGCCCGCTCAAAATGCTGCATTTCGCCGCCGGTGCGCAGAATGCGGTCTTTCTGATCGAGGACCACCCCGAACGGTGTGCGGAGTGGGTGCGGGTCCATGAGGAGGCGCAACTCGACCTGGTGCGCCAGATGCTCGACGCCGGCGTGGAGGCCATGATGTCGATGGACAACCTCGACAGCGCGTTCCATCCGCCGGACTACCTCGATCGCTGTTCGGCCTCCTTCTATTCCCGCGCCTCGGCGCTGTGCCACGGGGCGGGCGCGGCGTTCTTCGTGCATGCCTGCGGCGGGCAGCGGGCGAATCTCGCGCGCGTTGCGGCCCTGGGCGTCGACGGGCTCGAAGGGGTGGCCTATCCGCCGCTCGGGGACGTTGCGCTCGACGAGGCCCTGCGGCTCGCCGGCGAGCGCATGATCGTCACCGGCGGCATCAGTGCGATCGAGACCGAGCGGTTCCGGACGCGCGACGAAGTACGCCGGTACGTTGCCGGCCTCCTCGAACGGCTCGAGCCGTGGCGCCACCGCTTCATGCTCTCGGCCAGCTGCAACACGTCCATCCGGACGCCGTGGGAGACCCTCGTCTGGTTCCGCGACGCCTGGCTGGAGTTCGGCGGTGGCCGATAGCCAATGGCCGATAGCCAATGGCCAATGGCCGATAGCCAATGGCCGATGGCCGAGGGCGGAATAGGGGGGGGGCGGTTGGCTATTGGCGATTTTGCGATTGACTATCCAGCCCGATCGCGGCCTCTTGAAACCACAAATCGGAGGAATGCGCCATGGCCAAGTACACGCGGTTCGAAGAACTTCCCGCATGGCAGGAGGCCGCGGGGCTCTACAATGATGCGCTGGATCTGCTGGAAGATTCCACCGTGAGATTCAGCGGCGGATTCCGCAACCAACTGGATCGCGCAGCCCTGTCGGTCTCCAACAATATCGCCGAGGGCTTCGAACGCGTGACCACCGGGGAACTTCTCGCATTTCTCGCCATAGCCCGCGGCAGCGCCGGGGAGGTGCGCTCCATGATGGCCGTCATCGCGCTTCGGCCGGGGCTGAAGCGACATGCCGCATCGTTGGCCGCCATTCGCGCGCGGGCCGAGTCGTGTGCCCGGCAGATCACCGGCTGGATCCGCTCGATCGAGGACTCGCCCGTGTCCGGCAAGCGCCACATGACCCCGGAGGTCCGGGAGGGGCGCCGTACGACCGCCGCCGTCAGGTCCTTCAGGCAGGGATTTTTGAAAAGTCTGCCCCCGACTCATCCGCTCTATGCCACGCGCGACGCGCGCATCGCGCGCGGGGAAGCCGTTCCCGAGGACTGACGACCGATAGCCGACGGCCGATAGCCAATGGCCAATCGCAGATAGCCAATGGCCAATCGCAGATAGCCGATGGTCGATCGCAGATAGCCAATGGCCAATCGCAGATAGCCAATGGTCGATCGCAGATAGCCAATGGTCGATCGCCAATGACCGACGGCAGACAGCTGCGGCCATGAACGAGCTGGCCCTGGGCTATTGGCCATCTGCCATCGGCCATATGGCCGTGGCGCCCATCCGGCCTCTCACTCCCCGGCCAGTTTCCACTGTTCGCGCAGAAACGCGAAGGCCTTGGGGATTTCGACCATCGGGTCGGTGCCCTTGCGGATGCTGCACTCGAGGCTGCAGTAGTCGGTATAGCCCAGCTTGCGCAGGCCGCGCAGGCCTTCGACGTAGCTATGCTCCTCCTGGGCCGGCAGGATGCGCGCCTTTCCGGTCGCCAGGTGCACGTGGTGGAGCCACGGGGCGCCGACGAGGAACGCCTGCTCCTGGTCGGACTCCTCCCGCGACATGTGATAGAAATCGCCCATCAGGCAGAGCCCGGGGGAATCGATCTTCCGGCAGATGGCGGCGGCCTGCTCGATGCGGTTGATGTAGAAGGTCTCGAGCTTGTTCAACGGCTCGAGCAGCACGCGTGAGCCCGCCTTGACGGCGTGCGCGGCGATGTCGGGGAGGATGTCGAAGAGGATCTTGTCCAGCTCCGCAGGCGACAGATCGCTCTCCTTGTTGAAGCACGGGACGTGAATCACCCCGGTCGACTCCAGTTCGCCCGCGGTGGACAGCGCATCCTTGAGATCCTGGATGCCCTTCTTCCGCTTCTCCAGGTCCAGCGAAACGAGATCGCCCTTGTGCGCGCCCCAGCACAGCGCGCTGACCTTGACGCCCGTGCCGGCGATCGCGTCCCGGATCTCCTGAATGCGCCCCTTCGGATTGCCGCCGAGTTCGAGTCCGACGCCGCCCCACGCGGCAAGGTTGGCGACCTTCTCCTTGAGCGAGGCGCCCGGCAGGCGGCTTTCCTGGCTGCCGAGCTTGAGGACCGCCTCCTTGCGAGCGGGCATCGAGCGGCAGGACGGCGCGGCGGCGGCCGCGGCGGCGACGGCGGCGGACTGCAGGAAACGGCGACGGTTCATCGGTGGACTCCTGTCGTATGGGTTTGGCGCCGCATCCGGCGCACGGGACCGATCATTCACGGACGGGCGGGCGGTTTCAAGTCCGCAGAAGGCGTTTCAAGAATCTCGAACACATCGACGGGGGCGGCGCGGCCGCGGATGGTGACGCTGCCGATGCGGCGCGATGCGATCGACGGTCCGGCGGCGGCGACGGTCGCCTCGCCGGCAAGGATGCGGGTTCCGTGGAC
>CAYXFW010000304.1:0-4467 GCA_964464305.1 uncultured Verrucomicrobiota bacterium | reverse complement strand
GGCCAGCTGGCCGGCGGCATCGCGCACGACTTCAACAACCTGCTGCAGGCGATCCTGGGGTACGCGGAACTTCTCCGCTCCGGACTGAAGGACGAGGATCCGCGCGCCGCGGATGTGGACCAGATCCGCGCCGCGGCCCGGCAGGCGGCGGACCTGACCCGGCAGTTGCTGGCCTTCAGCCGCCGGCAGCTCATCAAGACCGAGCCGCTCGACCTGAATGCCGTGGTCCAGGGAACGGCGCGGCTTCTGAAGCGCGTGATCGGCGAACACATCCGCCTGGATCTGCAACTGGCCGATGACCTCCACCCGATCCTGGCGGACCCGGGGCAGGTGGAATCGATCATCATGAACCTCGCGGCCAACGCGCGGGATGCGATGCCGGACGGCGGGCGGCTGACGCTGGCCACGCGGACGGTGACGTTCCAGGAGCGCGATCTCGCCTGCTTTGCGGATGCGCGGTCGGGACGATTTGCCTGTCTCTCGGTCACGGACACGGGCGTCGGAATGGACGCCGAGATCCTGAACCACATTTTCGAGCCGTTCTACACGACCAAGGCCATCGGCAAGGGCACCGGGCTCGGACTGTCCACGGTCCATGGCGTCGTCCACCAGCACGGCGGTTGGGTCCACGTGTACAGCGAGAAGAACCAGGGCACGTGTTTCAAGATCTACCTGCCCACGGTCGACCAAGTGCCGCAGCCGTCGGTCGAGACCGGGTCCGAGCCGCGGTCGACCTCGGAGAAACACATCCTCATCGTCGAGGACGAGGATGGCATCTGCCAGCTTGCCGCCCGTGTGCTCCGGGAGGGCGGCTACCGCGTCACGATGGCCCACAGCGCGAATGAGGCTCGGATCGCGTTCCAGGCCTGCGGCGGCGAGGTGGACCTTCTCTTCTGCGATGTGGTCCTGCCGGACCAGAACGGCGTGATGCTGGTGGAGTCGCTTCTCCAGATGCGGCCCGGGCTGCGCGTGCTGATGGTGAGCGGGTACCCGGACGACTTCGCCCGCTGGGAGACCATTCGCGAACGCGGGTATCCCTTCCTGCAGAAGCCGTATCCGGCACGCGACCTCGTTCGCATCGTTCGCGGCGTGCTCGAAACCGGCGCCACGCCCAAGGTGTAGCGGCCGGCGCGGGGGGCCCTGCCCCGAAAACGGCAACGGCCTCCGGCCGGGGGCCGGAGACCGTTGCGACGGACGGGGCCGGGCGGACCTCAGGCCTTGGCGGCCGCCTCGGTCGCTTCCGCGGGCTTCGCCTCGGCCTTCTCGGCCTTGGGCGTCTTCGGCGCCGGCGGGATGTAGTTGGTCCACTCGAGGATCGCCAGGTCGGCGCTGTCGGTCACCCGACGCCCCGCGAGGCGCACGATGCGGGTGTAGCCGCCCTTGCGGTCGGCGAAGCCCGGCGCGAGCCGCGTGAACAGCTCCCGGACGGCGGGCTCCTGGTGAATCTCCGCGATCGCCTGACGGCGCGCCGCGAGGGTTCCCTTCTTGCCGAGGGTGATCATCTTCTCCGCCAGCCGTCGCGAGGCCTTGGCCTTCGGGACGGTGGTGCGGATGCGACCGTGGACGATCAGGCTGCACACCTGCGCCGCCAGCATGGCGTCGCGATGCGGCTGTTTCCGGCCGAGTTTGACGGTTGTCTTACGATGGCGCATGGGTCGGGCCTCCGGCCGTTACTTCTTGGACTTCTCGGCCTTGAGTTCGGCGCGCGCCCGTTCGGCGGCCGCCGCCCGCTGGGCGGGAGTCGGCATCACTTCCGGGTCGAAGGTCATGCCGAGCGACAGGCCGAGTTCCTGCAGCTTCAGCTTGATCTCGTTCAGCGACTTCTTGCCGAAGTTGCGGTACTTGAGCATGTCCGCTTCGGTCTTCTGGGCAAGTTCGCCGACGGTGGTGATGTTGGCGTTGTTCAGGCAGTTCGCGGCGCGGACGCTCAGCTCGATCTCGTTCACGCTGACGGCCAGCTTCCGGCGAAGCTCCTCGCGCTGGGCATCGATCTGCTTCTCGCTCGCCTCGAACTCG
Organism: uncultured Verrucomicrobiota bacterium; assembly: GCA_964464305.1. Lineage (GTDB taxonomy): Bacteria > Verrucomicrobiota > Kiritimatiellia > PWTM01 > PWTM01 > VGWF01. The sequence continues at coordinate 2,451 of CAYXFW010000304.1, read as the reverse complement.
ATGAGGTCCTTGTCGTAGTGGACGAACACATCGAGATGGTGGCGCAGGATGGCGGCGCTCATGGTCAGCGCGTCGTCCGGCGTCACGCGGCCGTCGGACCACACCTCGAGAACGAGGCGGTCGTAGTCCGTACGGCGACCGACGCGGCAGCTCTCGACGGCGAACTTCACGCGGCGAACGGGCGAGAAGAGGCAGTCGACGGGAATGACGCCGATTTCCTGGTCGGGCTTCTTGTTCCAGTCGGCGGGGCGGTAGCCGCGGCCGATGCAGACCTCGAGATCCATCTCGAGTTTGCCGTCGGTGTCCAGCGTGGCGATGTGATGGTCCTTGTTCAGAACCTCGACCATCGCGTCGCCCTCGATGTCCCCGGCGGTGACCTCGCCCGGCCCCTTCTTGCGCAGGCGCAGGCGGCGGGGCTCGCGCGAGTACATCTTCAGGAGAACCTTCTTCAGGTTCAGCACGATGTCCGTGACGTCCTCGACGACGCCCGGCAGGCTGCAGAACTCGTGCATGGCTCCCTCGATCTTGACCGAGGAGATCGCCGCGCCCTCGATGGACGAGAGCAGCACGCGCCGCAGGGAATTTCCGATGGTCCGGCCGTAGCCCGCCTCGAACGGCTCCGCCACGTACTTGCCGTAGTTCTGCGAAGGATCCGCCTCGACGGGAATGACCGCCTTCGGCATCTCGAAACGCGCCAAACGAATTGGCATGACTGTTCCTCCCAGGGCCGGACGTAAACCGGCCCGTATGGTGTTGATCCCGACCGCGCCCGCGGCCGGAAAGCCCGATTACTTCGAATACAACTCGACGACCTGCTGCTCGTTGACGATCGGTGCGATTTCCTCGCGCGAGGGCACGTGCAGGACCTCGCCGCGGAATTCGTCCCGGTTCACCGCCAGCCACGGGGACGTGCCCCGCGACAACGCCGCATCGAGGTACACCTTGGCCTGCTCGCGGCTCGCCGCCTTGTCCTGGACCTGGACGACATCGCCGGCGCGCAGGATCAGCGAAGGCACCGTGGCGCGGTGGCCGTTGACCCGGATGTGCCCGTGCATGACGAACTGGCGGGCCGCGCTCTGCGACGGCGCGATGCCGAGGCGGCGGACCACCGTGTCCAGCCGCATCTCGAGCATCTGGAGAAGTGCGACGCCCGTGATGCCCCGCTTGTGGAGGGCCTTCCCGAAGAAGCCGCGGAACTGCTGCTCGCGCATTCCGTACATCGAGCGGAGGCGCTGCTTCTCGCGAAGCTGCGTTCCGTAGTCGGAAATCTTCCGACGCCGCGCGCCGTGCTGCCCCGGCGGGTTCTGCCCCTGCTGCACCGGGCACTTGGCCATGAAACAGCGGTCCCCCTTGAGGAAGAGCTGCATGCCCTCTCGACGGCAACGCCTGCAAACCGGTCCGGTATACCTGCCCATGGATGATCTCCTGCGGCTTCCTTGATGAACTAGACGCGCCGCCGTTTGGGCGGCCGGCACCCATTGTGCGGGATCGGCGTGACATCGCGAATTGCAGTGACGGCCAGCCCGGCGGACTGGATCGCGCGGATGGCGGACTCGCGGCCGGACCCGGGGCCCTGGACGCAGATCTCGACCTCGCGCATGCCGGAATTGGCGATCGCCGTGCGGGCGGCCTCCTGCGCGACGACGGTGGCCGCGTAGGCCGTGCTCTTGCGCGATCCCTTGAAGGCGCACCGGCCGGCGGAGCTCCACGAGATCACCGCGCCGCGGGGATCGGTGATCGTGACGCTCGTGTTGTTGAAGGTCGCCCGGATATGGACGATGCCCGTGGGGATGAGCTTGCCGCCCTTCAGGCGGGACTTGCGCACCTTCCCGGCCGCCTCGGCGGCGGGGGCCGCGCCCTCGACGGGAGCGGCGGCGGCATCGGCCGGCGCGGCGGGGGCCGCGGGGGTCTTCGGAGTTTCCTTCTCGTCAGCCATGGGATTCCTTCCTCGTCAACCGGGATGCGTCGGGCGCCTTACTTCGTATCGGTCTTCGCGGCGGACCGCGCGTCCTTGCCGCGGACGGCGCCGACGGTCTTGCGCGGGCCCTTGCGTGTGCGGGCGTTCGTCTTCGTACGCTGGCCGCGAACGGGCAGGCCGCGGCGGTGCCGCTGCCCCCGGTACGCGTTGATCGCGATCAGGCGGCGGATGTTCTGCTGCACCTCGCGGCGCAGGTCACCCTCCACGCGATAGCCCTGCAGGATCTCGGAGATCTTCGAGATGTCCTGGTCGGTGAGATCGTCGGCCTTCTTGGCCGCGTCCACGCCGGCTCGCGAGCAGATCTCGCGCGCCTTGGCCGGCCCGATGCCGTAGATGTAGCGGAGCGCGTACTCGATGCGCTTCCGACCCGGAATGTCCACGCCGATGACTCTGGGCATACGTCCCTCGTCTCCTCAACCCTGACGCTGTTTGTGTCGCGGGTTGGTGCAGATGATCCGCACCACACCCTTGCG
>CAYXFW010000303.1:0-4472 GCA_964464305.1 uncultured Verrucomicrobiota bacterium | reverse complement strand
GGATTTCGCCCAGACGCTGATCGAGCGGAAGGACGAACGCGTCGGCCAGCTCTTCGAGCGCACGCCGCGCCTCGTCGCCGCGTTCCACACGGGGCGCGACCTGCGGGAACGGCAACTCGCCGCCTTCGGTCGCGCCACGACGACGTACTCGATCCTCGGCCAGATCGCGGCCGGCTACTTCCTGGCCGGACCCCCCGCCGATCCGGCCGCCCGCTTTGCCCTGACCTTTCAGGCCGTCGAGACCCGGGGCGCGGGCGGCGGACGCGAGGTGCGTCTGAACATGCTCGGGGGCCCGGCCGGCGGTGCGGAACGGCTCGAGGGATGGCTCGCGTCGGACACCGGGATCGGCGTCGCCCGCGCCCGCGAGGTCGCGCGCCGCGCGATCGGGCAGGTCGAACGGATGGCGGAGGGCACCGGCGGTCCGGCGGACGCCGCCCTCCTGCACCGCGCCTTCAGCCGCGTACCCGCGATCCTCCGCCGTCTGGCGGAGTCGCTCGAGCGCGGCGGCCGGCAGGGGGAGCGCCGTACGCGCCACGTCGAGCAGCGGCGCGTCGAGGACCGGCGGCCGGTGCACAAGGCGATGGACGATCTTGCCGCCGCACGTGCGGATGCCTTCTTCCGCGACGAGAAAGAGGAGACCTTTGTCGTCTGCGGTCCGCAGGGGCGCGCCCACGTATTCAATCCCGCCGGCCGCCACGTGACCAGCTTCGTCCTCGCACCCGACGGCGCCGCCTTCCGCGTCCGCACCTCCCGCTGGACCACCGCCAACGCGGCGGAGATCGAGGCGCTTCGCGTGAAGATCGAAGAGAAGGATGAGGGATGAAACCTGAAACCTGAAAGAGGGCGGATCGGAGGACGCTTGGGCTCCCTCGCCCCCCGTCCCTCACGATTCCGCACACATGAGACTTCCCAATCTTCTTTCCGGTTTTGAAGTTCGTTCCGGCGCCCTGGTCACGCTGTCGGCCGAGCGCCGGCTCCGGCTGGATGGATTCCTCGTCCGCCCCCCGCGGCCGACGCGGACGCTGCTGGTCCTCGTGCACGGCATGGGCAGCAACTTCTACCGGTCGGAACTGAAGAAGGCGTTCCTTGATCTGGCCCTCGCGGGCGGACCGGCCGTCCTGTCGTTCAACAACCGCGGGGCGGAGCGGGGCACGGAGGACGAATCGTTCGCGGGCTGCCTTGCGGACATCGACGCGGCGCTGCGGTTTGGTCGTAAGGCGGGCTTCCGGCGTTTCGTTCTCGCGGGCCACAGCACCGGCTGCCAGAAGATCGTGCACCACCAGTCCCTGCGCCGGCCGGCCGATGTCGCCGGACTCGTCTTGCTCGCGCCGGCCGACGACTTCGCGATCTGCCGTCGCGATCTCGGACGCCGGTTCGGGGCGACGGTCGCACGCGCCCGGGCGCGGGTGGCCGCCGGCCGGGGCCGCGAACCGGTCGCGGGGTTGCACGAGGCCTTCTCCGCCCGGCGTTTTCTGAGCCTCGCCGACCGGCGTCGCGCCGAGGCTGCGGTGTTCGATTACGAGGGTCCGATGCGCGCCTTCCGGGCGATCGGGATCCCCGTCTTCGCGACGTTCGGGGCGCGCGAGGAATTCGCCGTGATGCCCGTGACGCGCATGCTGGACCGGCTCGCCGCGCTGCACCCGCCGGACAGGGTCACGACCCGCGCAATCCCCGGCGCCGACCACGGTTTCCACGGTCGCGAGCGCCACGTCGCTGCCATCGTCCGCGACTGGATCGCATCCCTGATCGAGGGATGAGGGGATGGAGGGATGCGGGCTGGAGTTGTCCAAGGGTTGGAAGGGTGGCCGGCGCCCCCGTCCGAACCTTGGACGCGTCCGGCCCGGTGCGCTGCGGTCGGGCAAGTGCATGGGGATCGTCGCAACGGCCGGAATCGAGCGAAGCCGCGCCCAAGAATCTTCAGTTTCTCTGTTGCCTGCCCCCCCGGGGGAGGGGTATTCTGACCCCTGAGGTAAGTTTTTGGCTGGAGGGACGGGACATGGGCTGGACGACGATGCGAAACGGGGTGCTTGCGGCGGCGATGGCGATCGCGGTCGGTGCGCAAGCCCAGACGACCAACGCATGGGTTCCGGGCAGCGGAACGACGGCTAATTGGAATACCGACTCCAACTGGGATCCGGCGGATGGCTACCCCAATTCCTCCACCGTGGTCGCGCTGTTTACGAATGCGTACACCGATCACATCACGAACACTCTTTCGGGCGACGTCACGGTGAACGGCATCTTCTACGACGACAAGGATGGAACCGCGTCGCAGGCGCTGGTCATTCAGGGCGGGAACCGCAACATCACCTATGCAGGGACCGATCCCTTCATCAGGGTCAACAACGGCGGAAGCGGGATCATCAAGTTCTACAACGTCACATCCGTGGTCAATGGTGCCACGCTGACGCTCTGGGCGGAGGGGGGATCGCAGGAGTTCTATAGCCCGATCGTCGGCAACGGCACGTTGTACGTCAACCGGGGCGAGTGGAGCTTCTTTTCCGGACTTCCGGGTTTCACGGGAGACATTATCATCAGCAACGCGTCCGGAACGTCGGTCAACATGGACAGTCGCGCCGGGGACGGCAGCTACACGGGTTACGGCGACACGAACGGGGCCACATACATTTACCGCGAGGGCGCGGTCCGCGTGATGCGGGACGCCGCGTCGGCGGGATCCGTCCGCAGCAACGCCGAGCCGTTTCATGTGTATGGAGTCAACAACAGCGGGACCATCCAGTTCTACAACCAGAAGAACACCGTCTACTACGGCCCCATCACGCTGCACACGAACGGCGTGATCTCGAGCTCCCAGTGGTTCGCGGACCCCTCGGTTGGAGAGCGCCGCGACATGCGTTTCGAGGGGACCATTCTCGACGACGGGAATGCACGAAATGTCCACTTCCTTCACAACAATGCGGGTGCGACGACGACCGGAACCCTGACCCGACTCACGCGGATCGTGTTCGGCGGAACCGGCTCGTACGGCGGGTTTACGCACGTGACCTCCAACAAAGATCCGACCGGTCCGGACCAATACACCAGCTGGCTCGAGCTGACCAACGGCAACGACCGGCTTCCGGTCGGCACGACGGTGTACCTCGGCGGCATGACCAATTCCGATACGCTCTGGGTCGGCGCCAATGGCGGCAACGGCGCCCTCATCCTCGCCGGCGCGAACCAGGAGCTTGCCGGATTGAAGGTGCTCGGAGTCGGCGCCCAGAACCGGGTCATGGGCGGTGCGCCGACGAACAACACGCTGACGCTGAGCATCGCGGCGGGCACGACGAACCTGTACCGCGGCTATCTCGGCGGCGACGGAAACTGGGAGAACAACCTGTCCCTGACGAAGAAGGGCAGCGGCCTGCTGCATCTCACCGCAGTCTCGAACACGTATTCCGGTCCGACGACGGTCGAGGCGGGCACGCTGCAGGTCGACGGCAGCCATCCGGGCGGCAGCGCCATCGCGGTCCAGAACAGCGCGACGCTGGTCATGAACGGGGATTGGCGCAACGGCGGGCTGATCACGGTCGATAACGGCGGGACGCTCGGCGGCGCGGGGCAGGTCGGGAGCATTACCAGCAGCGGTACCGTCGCGCCGGGGAACAGCCCGGGCACGCTGACGAGTTATGGCAACGTGACGCTCGCCGCCGGCGCGACGCTGGTGCTGGAGCTGCAGGATCCTCTGACTGACCCCTCCGACGCGCTGGTCCTGAACGGCGGCATCCTGAATTTGGGGGGGAGCCCCGGGCTTTCGCTGGTCCTGTACGGCGGCTACATGCCCAACGTGGGCGACATGTTCACGATCATTAGCGGCTTTGCCGACTTCGATCCGGGCTTGGACGGGACCTTCAGCGGCAAACCGGATCTCGGCACGTTCGATGTCAGCGGGACGACGTTCCAGATCGACTATAGCAAGAATGACATCACCGTGACCGTGGTGCCCGAGCCGCAGACGCTGGGGCTGCTGGGCCTCGCCGCGCTGGGCGGACTGCTGCGGCGCCGGATGCGCGGCTGAAGGCTGAGGGCTGAAGGCTGAGGGCTGTAGGCTGAGGGAAGAGGTCTCACGGACGGGAGTCGGACGTCAGAGGTTGGGTTTTTCCTTACGTTCCTATCCTGTCCATCCCGTGATCCTGTCCGTTCTCACCTCCGTTCCTCTCCCCTCTGCTCCCCTCTTCGCGATCTTTGCGTCTTTGTGTTCCTCCGTTCCGTCTCCTCTGCGTCCTCTGCGACTCCGTGTGAATCCTCCGGCCCGCTTGCACCCATCCATTCTCATCCTGTGATCCTGTCCGTTCTTTCCGCCGCCCCGTGGCTCGACGGTCTCGCATGCAGGGCGGACTTTGCGCTATAAGCCGAACGGCGCGGCTGCGCCGATGCGAAGGCAGGTGGGCCGATGACAACGATACGGATGGCGACCCTCGCGGTACTGGCGGGTCTGGGCGTTCAGGCGGCCTGTGCCGGGACGAACACGG
>CAYXFW010000302.1:0-4480 GCA_964464305.1 uncultured Verrucomicrobiota bacterium | reverse complement strand
TTGTCTATTTCATGCGCCACGGCGTGGCGGAGGACGGGGCGTCGATGGACGACAGCCTTCGCCCGCTGAGCGCCGAGGGCCGCGGGAAGATGGCGCAGATCGCGCAGGGATTGCGCGAGGACGGCTGCGCGCCGGTTCTCGTGGCGACCAGCCCGTTGGTCCGCGCGGAACAGACCGCTGCGATTCTGGCCGGGGAACTGCGCGTCGAACGGCCCCCGGTGACCCTGCCCTGCCTGAAGCCGGGCGGCAATTTTGCGGAGTTCATGAACTGGCTCGAACACCAGGAGGTCGAGTCGCTGGTGGTCGTCGGCCACATGCCGGATATCGCCGAGTTCGCCCAGCGCTGTCTCACCGGGCGCATCCTGTTCTCCATGACGTTCAAGAAAGCGGCGGTGTGCTGCGTGGAATTCGAGGAGGAACCCGCCGCCGGACGCGGCCGTCTCGAGTGGCTGATGCAGCCGGGACAACTGCGGCGGCTGGCGCGGTGACGTCGCCATGCCCGATGTGTTTCCGACGGAACGCGAGGTGAAGCTCGTCCCGGCCTCGGCCGGGGCGCTGCTCCGTCTGCGGTCCCTGGCGCTGCGGCTGGGCGCCACGCCGGGCCCGGCGAGGTTTCTGATGCTGGAGGACGTCTATCTCGATTCCCCCGACCACTGGCTGTGGCGTGCGGGTCTCGGCCTCCGCGTGAGGGTCCGCCCGGACTCCATGACGCTGACGCTCAAGGCCGCGCGCGGCCGCGGGGCGACGGCCGTCCTCAATCGCCCCGAGATCGAGGAGCCGCTTCGCCGGCTGCCCGCCCGGTTTCCCTGCACCGTGCCGGGGGTGCGCATCGGCACCTGGATGCGCCAGGTCGCCGGTCCGTTGCGGCTGGTGCCGGTGGCCCGGCTCCGACTCCGACGTCTCGAATACGAGGCCTCATTCCCGGGCGGATTGCAGACCAAGCTCTGCGCCGACGCCGTGCTGGCGGAGGCGGGCGGCCACCACGTCCGCTTCTGGGAGGCGGAGGTCGAGAGCACCGGGCCCGGCGGCGACCTCGAGCGCCTCGCGCGGCGCCTCGCCGACCTTTCGGGCTGGCGCATCATCTCCGAGTCGAAGCTGGAGCGCGCGCTCGCGCTGGCCGATGTGCCGGCGCCGACGCTGGACGAAACGGGACTGAGCATCGACCCGGGGGACACCGGCGCCGCGGCCGCGCACCGGGTACTCCGCCGTCACTGGGCGCGGTACGTATGGAACGAGCCCGGTACGCGCGCAGGCCTTGACCCCGAGGCCCTGCACGACATGCGTGTCGCGGCACGCAGGCTTCGGGCGGCGTGGTCCATCTTCGAGCCCTGCCTCCCCGCCTCCGCCCGCCGGTGGTTCGGCGATCTGCGATGGATGGCCGCCGCGATGGGCCGCGCCCGGGATCTGGATGTCGAGATCGAGAACCTCCGCGCGGCCGGTCCCTCCATCCACCCGCGCCACTGGCCGGCCGTCGGGAACCTCTCCGCGCAGCTCGAACGCCGGCGCGAGACCGCGCGGGGGGCGCTTCTTCGCGCGCTGGGATCCAACCGGCACCGCGCGATGGCCGCCGGCTTCGACCGCATGCTCGATCCCCGCCGCGAGCCGGCAGCCGGCGCAGATGCGCCGCAGCTGGTGGACCGCATGGCCTCCCGCTGCCTGCGGGCCCGGGCGCGGAAGGTCGCCCGGTCCCTCCGCAGCCTGCGGCCGGACAGCCCGGACGAGACCCTGCATGCCCTCCGAATCCTGATCAAAAAGCTTCGCTACGCCATCGAGTTCTTTGGCCCGGTCCTTGGCAGGCAGGCCCGCAAGGCGGTCGCGCCGCTGGTCCGCGCACAGGATCTGCTCGGCGCCCACCAGGACGCGGCGGTCATGTGCGACCTCCTGGCACGGCTCGCGGCGAAGCGTCCTGCGGACGCCCCGCTGCAGGGCGCCGTGCAGGCCCTGACGCTCCTCTACCGGCAGCGGCAGCGCGAACAGCGCGCGGCGCTGCCGGAGACCATGTCCGGCGACCTGTTCGCCCGGATCGAACGCCTCGCCGCGCGGCGATGAAGAGGGCGCCGCGCGGGGCATTCACGGTTCTTCATGTTGTGAACGCCCTGCCTCTCCGGCGCGCGCAGCGCGTACGGAGCAGGCAGTGGTTCGGTGCCGTGTTACGCGACCCCGTTTGGTGAGAAGTAAAGACACTTCCCTGATTGAACGTCGTATAGAATTTGCCAGTACCAGATGCCTCCGTCGAAGACGACGACCTTTTGTTCCCGCCAGTGGGGAAAGTCGTCGTTTGCTCGTCTGGCCGAAAAGAAATTGCACAAGATCACCTTCTTGTCCTTGTGGTGAGCACCAATGAACTGAACACAGTATGTTGCACCCTCAGTTCGCATCCGCGTGATGGCGTCCTGTTGCCACTCATTCAGTCCTCTGGGATGCGCCATCAATGCATGAACGGCGTTGAGTGCATCCGCTGCCTGTTCTGGCGTCGGTGTCCATGTGTCAGTCAAGATTGCCTGATCCTTTGCCGGAATGATGATCTCCACTCCTGCGAAGCCAAACACCCCCTTTGCTCGAATGAGAAGAACCACCGTGAACAATATGGCAAGTGCCACACATGCCATGAGAATTGTGCGCTTCATCTTCATTGTTTTCATTTGCCTCCACCGAACGCCCCAGTTCAGTTTCCCGAACCCGCGGCGGGTGAGGGTAAACTGGAACCGGATGTTGGCGATTCAGGTTGTCCTTTGCTCAGGTACGGCGACTGTTTCTCTTGTGCGTTAAGCGCCGGCCAGACCCGTGACCATCTGATGTCGGGACGACAGTTGGGATCATGTCCCTGCCACCGGTAGTCACTCAGCGACCAGAATCCATTCTTCCAACGCCACTCGACCCGCACTTCCGGATTCCCATCGCTGTCGCAATCCGAAACAAGCGATGTGCATCGCCAGAACATTCTGCTCACTGTCACCGTGCCTAGAGGCGTAACGCTGCGTACCGTCGAGGTGCGGAACGCGGTCCATGCGGCGAACAGTAGCAGGCCTATGCCAAACGAGATTGTCACGGTTCTCCTCATGTCATTCGCCAACAGTGTGTTAGTCCCAAGTCAACCTGCAAAACACCAACGGCGAAAAGACCAAGTCGTGGATGGGGCGGCCTCCGGGGGTGGGATGGGACGGTAAGGGAGTTGAAAGGGAGAAAAGGTGGGTGAAGGGACTGACGCGTACGGCTCGTGTGCGAGTCGCAACGGGCGATCTCTCTCCGCATCGACGACAGTGAATGCGCGTATTCATGGCTGCCGGAACCTCATTTCTCCCTGCGAGCGTCAGGATGATCGCAGGGCCCGAGGCGTCGGGCAAGGGCAAACCGGGGTCGCGGTTGGGCAAAGTTGCGCAGGAGGGCGCATCCTGTCGATCCTGGTATGTCGCCCGAACTTTGAACTGTGAACCGTGAACCCTGAACCGTGAACTCCGCGCCTATTTCACCTTCACCGGGAGCGGCGCCACCTCCATCGCCTTCGCATCGGGGAGCGCCGGGAACTTCGCATGCGGCTCGGTCTGGTACCAGAAGGCGACCGAGGCGATGTCGTCCTGCAGTGGCAGGTAGCGTCCGCCCTCCTGCCAGCCCAGCGCCTGGATCGTCACGCGCAGATCCTTCTCGAAGCGCACCGGGTCGGTGATGTGCCAGCGGTAGAGTCCGAACCGCTGCGGCGGCACATAGGCCGTGTCCGCCGGGATCACCTGGGCCAGACCTGCGTAGGGCGTCGTGAAGGGCTGGTACAGCTTCGTCTCGCGGTTCTCGAAGTTGTACGAGCCGCAGAAATAGTCCTCGGTGCCGGTGCCGCAGATCGTCGGCCACTCGCCATCGCCGTCGAGGAAGAACTTGATCTCCCCCTCGCCCCACCAGCCCTTGCTGCGCGCCTCCCAGGCCATGTAGGTGCCGACGTAGTGGCCGCGACCGCGGATCCCGTCGACGACGGTGAAGACGTCCTTCGCTTGCAGCGGATTCACGCGACGGAATTGCGCGTGGAAATAGGCGGCGTCGGAGGGCACCGAGGCGAGGGTGTAGTTGACCTGGTAGTAGAGCCGCATGTCCTTGGCGTCGCGGTTCTCGATCGTCACGCGGGCCTTCTTGCGGAACGGCATCGTCCAATAGCAATTGAACGCGCTGCCCGGATTCACGCAGACGGCGAGCGAGCTGACGTGGGCGTACCTGCCCCAGCCGCAGGCGAAGAAGTCGCCCAGCGGGACCTCGACGGACGGCTCGGCTTCGCCGTCCCAGTAGAAGCGGAGGATGCACTGGCGCGTCCGGTCGATCGGCGCGGGCGTCATCCAGATCTGCTGGATCGCCCCGGGGCCATCGATGTCCGCCAGCGTGAACGTCGAGTTCGCCGCGATCGACACCGACGGGGAGACCTTCCATCCCCGCCCCAGTTCCCGGGCGCAGGACGCCCCCGTGCCGTTCGTCGCCATGCCGCCCGCTCCCTTGGCCCCGG
>CAYXFW010000301.1:0-4495 GCA_964464305.1 uncultured Verrucomicrobiota bacterium | reverse complement strand
AGTCGCCCTCCATCGTCCGACCGGGATTGAGATCAAGGGAGTCGACGGCACGCTCATGGCGATCGCCGGCGGCGTGGCGCCGGATGTGCTCTACGTCAACTTCCGCCAGTCGGACACGTACATCCAGCAGGGGTTCCTGCATCCGCTCGACCGGCCCGGGGACGGCTATGCCGCCGCGATGGGGGCGGCCGAGTGGCGAGACCGCGTTCACCCGTTGATCGAGCCGGTGATCCGCCGTCCCGGCCCGCGCAATGCGGCGCACGTCTGGGCGCTGCCCTACGGCGGCGCGCTGGGGCGGGTCGTGCTGTTTCGCCGGGATCTTTTCGACGAGGCCGGCCTTTCGTACCCGGGACCGGCGTGGACCTGGGACGATTTCAGGACGGCGTGCCGGCGGCTCTCCGATCCCGCCCGCGGCCGCCACGGCGTCGCCTTCCCCCGCGGCAAGCACGACTCGCACTGGTGGACCGCCTTCCTTTGGTCCGCCGGGGGCGACGTGATGACGCCCGATCCCTCGCGGCCCGGCGGATGGCGGCTGGCGTTTGACAGCGACGAAGCGGCGACGGCCCTCGACTTCTACGTGCGGATCCTCGCGGAACCGTGGACCGACGCCGCCGGCCGTCCGCGCCGCGGCTACGCGCATCGCGACGCCGCCGAGCTCGACGCCCGCTGGAGCCGCGGCGACATCGCCATGCGGTTCGAATACATGGGCGAGCAGTTGTTCGCTCAGATCAACCCCGATGTCACCGGCATCGCGCCCGTCCCCGCCGGCCCCACCGGCCTCCGCGCCGGGGAGCTGAACGGCCGCATGATGGGCCTGTACGCCGGGATCGCCGAGCCCGCGGTCCGCGACGCGGCGTGGGAGTTCATGCGGTTTTTCGGCGGCGACGAGGCCGCGCGACTTCGGACCGGTGTCTTCGTCGACTCCGGCTACGGCCGGTTCGTCAATCCGCGGCTCCTGGAGCGGTTCGGCCACACGGCCGAACTCCGGCTCGCGCCGCGGGAGTGGGCCGAGACGCACCACGTGGCCGTCGAATCGGGCCGGCCCGAGCCCTACGGTCCCGGCGCCAACTCGATCTACGACCTCCTCGCGCGGCCGATCGCCGAGGCGGAGGGGCTGCTCCTCCAGGACCGTCTCCCGCCGCCCGGCCCGGCCCGCCAGGCTGTGCTGCGGGAGTTGCTCTCGCGCGCAGCGGCGAGGGGCGGGCGCGAGATGCTCGGCATCCGCACGCCGGGCGAACGGGCGGCCCGGCGCGCGACGGCCGCCGTGGCCCTGCTGGGGATCGTCGCCGGATTCGGGCTGGCCGTCCGCAGCATCGCGCGCGCCCTGGGCGGGACCGCGTCGCCGGAAGGCCGCCGCCGCCGGCTCGTCTGGGTGTGGATTCTGCTGGCCCCCGCGCTGCTGACCATCGTCGCTTGGCAATACCTCCCGCTCGCGCGCGGCTCGCTGATGGCCCTGCTGGACTACCGGATCATGGGCGGATCGGCGTGGGTCGGGCTGGACAACTTCGGTGACGTGCTCTGGGATCCCGAGTGGTGGTTCTCGGTCTGGAATTCGCTCCGCTACAGCCTTCTCGTCATCGCACTCACATTCCTGCCGCCCGTCGGACTCGCCATTCTGCTCCAGGAAATCCCGCGGGGGCGCGTCCTGTTCCGCGTGCTGTTCTACCTGCCGGCGGTGCTCAGCGGCCTCGTGGTCACGCTGCTCTGGAAGACGTTCTACGATCCGACCGAGCGCGGCTGGCTGAACGCCCTGCTGCTGCGCGTTCCCGCGTGGGGGTTCCTGCTGGCGGGCGGGCTTGCGGCCTGGATCTGCCTCGCGTTTGCGCGCCGGCTGGTCCTTCACCGCCGGCCCTGGGCGGCTGCGGGCCTCGCCTTCGCCGGCCTCGCCCTGATGTCCCTCGCGATCTCCGGCGCCGCGCCGATGCTCGGCCGGGCGGATGTGCCGGTGTGGCGGCGGCTGCTGCTGACCTGGCCCGAGCCGGTGCGATGGCTCGCCGATTCGCGCACCTCGATGCTCGCCTGTGTCCTGCCCATGCTCTGGGCGGGCGCCGGACCCGGATGCCTGATCTACCTGGCCGCGCTCAAGGGCGTGCCGGACGACCTGTACGAGGCGGCGGAGATCGACGGCGCCGGCTTCGCCGACAAGATTCTCTTCGTCGTTGTGCCGGTCCTGCGGCCGCTGCTGACGATCAACTTCATCGGTGTCTTCATCGGCGCCTGGCTCCACGCGGGTGGCCATATTCTGGCCATGACCGGCGGCGCCGCCGGAACCGAAGTCGCGGAACTCCACATCTTCTACAAGGCGTTTGTCTTCCTCCAATTCGGCCCCGCCACCGCCATGGCGTGGGTCCTCGGCTCGCTGCTCATCGGCTTCACCATCCAGCAACTCCGCATGATCTCCCGCCTCGAATTCCGGGCCGCCGGGGCGGACCGATGAGGGGGGAGTTCCAAGTTCCAGGTTTCAAGTTTCAAGTTGAACCTGACACCTTCCTGAACTTGAAACTTGAAACTTGGAACTTGAAACTCGTCCTATGCCAATCCTCTCCCCCATAGGCCGCCGGGCGCCGCAGACGCGAGCGCTGGTGGCGGGCATGTACGTCCTGCTTCTGGCGGGCTCCGCGACGATGGTCTGGCCGTTGCTGCAGATGGTCGGCGGCAGCCTGCGCGGCGCGGCGGACCAGCGGGAGCAGACGCTCGTGCCGGCCTACCTGCGGGACGATGCCGCGTTGTGGCGGCGGTACGTCGAGGCGCTCTTCAACGAGTCCCTCGACCTCGCCGCCGCCAATCTCGGCGTCGAGGCGGTCTCGTTCGAGAGCTTCCCCGTCCCCGCGGCGCCGGCCGGGTTGGTGGACGCGTGGGAGGCTTTCCTCGCGTCCGGGGACGAGGCCGCGCCGGCGCAGGGACTCGGCTTCGTCCGCGCCGAGGTGTCCAAGTGCGACCCCTGCGCGCTCCGGGGATTCCGGGAGGAACTGCGGGCGCGGTTCGGCGGCGATTGCGACCGGCTCAACCGGGAATGGGGCGCGGACTTCTCCGGCTGGGCTGGCTTCCATCTGCAGATGGAGGACCGGAACTCCCGCCGGAATCCGCTTCCGCCGGGGCCGTTCCTCGATGCCTTCCTCGACTTCAAGGCCCGGCAGCCGCCCTGGATGCGGTTCGAATTCTCCGTCGAGGGCTTCTTCCGTCGCGGCGTCCTCCGTTCGCGGTACGGTCGGGATGTCGCCGCGCTAAACCGGGCCCGGGGGACCTCGTACGCATCCTTCGGCGAGGTGCCGCTGCCCGCGCGCGCGCCGGAATCCGGCGCGGCCCGCACCGACTGGGAGATCTTTGTCCGCGATGTCGCGCCCCCGCGGATCCTCCGGGTCGACGGGCAGCCCGCGCCGCGGGATCTTTCCGGCATCGCCCTCGACCGGATCTCGATCGCCACGCCGGAAGCCGCATTCCGCGAGCATCTCCGCGCGCGGTTCGGCAGCGACCCCGCGGCGGCGGCTGCAGCGCTCGGCGTGACCGTCGCGTCCTTCGATGCGATCCCCGCGCCCTTCGCCGCGGCGCAGCACCGGCGGTTTCTTGCGGCGCGCGACGGGATCCGCCGCGAATTCGCCGCGCGGAATTTCCGGACCGTGTTCGACCACATCGCGCGCCACGGCCGCGGGCTGCGCAACACCGCCATCTATTGCGTCCTCGCCGTGCTCGGCTCGCTGATCGTCAACCCGCTCGCCGCCTACGCGCTCAGCCGGTTCCGGCCGCGGTCGACCTACGCGATCCTGCTCGTCCTGATGCTGACGATGGCCTTCCCGACGATGGTCACGCAGATCCCCGCCTTCCTGATGCTGCGCGACCTCGGCCTGCTCAACACCTTCGCGGCCCTCATCCTGCCCGGCCTCGCCAACGGTTATTCCATCTTCCTGCTCAAGGGCTTTTTCGATTCCCTGCCGCGCGAGCTCTACGAGAGCGCGGAACTGGACGGGGCGGGGGAGTGGACCATCTTCTGGACCCTGACCATGAGCCTCTCGCGCCCGATCCTGGCCGTCGTCGCCCTTCACGCCTTCACCGCGGCCTACTCGAACTTCATGTTCGCCCTCCTCATCTGCCAGGACGAGCGCATGTGGACGCTGATGGTCTGGCTCTACCAGCTCCAGCACCGCAGCGGCATGGGCGTCGTCCATGCCTCCCTCCTCATCGCCGCGATCCCGACGCTCCTCGTCTTTCTCTTCTGCCAGCGTATCATCCTTCGCGGTATCGTCATTCCCGTGGAGAAGTGATGAAGGATTCGACGGATCGGGCCGATCGAGCGACCGGAGGAGATCCAGTCATTGCCCGTCATCCTGTGGCTGGGGCCCAACCGAGCGGCACCGCTGAGAGTTGCGCATTACGGCAGACACTCGGGAATCCTGTGTTTTACGCCCTACCAGTTGGCCGAAGCCATTGAGACGGATGTCCCCCCTTCGAACGCCATCGCCCGAGCGATCGCGCGCCATCATGACAGCCCCAATCTTCG
>CAYXFW010000300.1:0-4500 GCA_964464305.1 uncultured Verrucomicrobiota bacterium | reverse complement strand
CTTGGCCTCGGTGTTGTCGGTGGTCAGGATGACAGGGGTGGAGAGGATGCGGGCGCCCGAGTCCTTCGCGGCGAGACGGATGACGGCATCCAGATTGAGGTTCTCGATGGTCGAGTAGTACGTGAGCGCGCCGGAGGCGAGCGGGACGTCGCGGCCGACATCGGCCCCGCTTCGGAAGGCCGAGGCCGCGGCACCGAGGAAGCCCCCGCCCCAGGACATCACGGGATCCCGCATGACGATCCCCCCGCCGGGACCGGCCGTCGTTTCGGAGTAGGCCTGCATGGAGCGCTGCAACCAGTCGACGCCGTAGGAGACTTCGTCGCTCAGCGTCACCTCGACGATCACCGCCTCGATGACGACCTGGGCGAGCATGACGTCGAGTTCCTGGATGATCTCCTCCAGCACGTTGAGATCCGTCTTCCGGCCCATGAGCAGGAGGGAATTGCTGCGCAAGTCCGGCAGGATTCGGGTTTGTTCCGACAGTTCGCCGATGCCCTCCCCGTCGGGCCCGACGGCGCCGGACGCGGGTGCGCCCCCGGAGACCTGGCTGGCGATGTAGTCGCGGATGGACTGGCTCCGGTTGTCGCCGGCGGTGGACGAACCGCGGTTGGCCGGGGTGTTCGAATTCAGCCGGGACGACGACCGCGACGACGACGTCCCCGACCGGGTCGACGAGGCTCCGGAACGGGTGGACGAGGTACCTGTGCGAGAGGTCGACGGACGCCGGTAGCTGCTGGAGGATCCGATCAGGGCGCTAAGGAGTTCGGCGACTTCGTCCGCGACCGCGTACTCGAGCGTGTAGATCTTGACAAGTGTCTCCGGTTCGACCGTGCGGTCGAGAACCTTGATCATGTTGTCGAAGAACGTGAAGTTCACGGGGTCCGAGATGACGATCAGGATGTTCGTCCGGTCGTCGGCGACGACTTTCACCTGGCCGACGACGACGCCGCGTTCGGCGAGGCTCGCGTCGCTGCGAATGCTCGTCATACCGGTCATCGGGGGCCGGACGACGCCCGGGGGTGCGGACACGTTGGGCTGGATGAAGGTCACCGTTTGCCGGCGTTGCTGCGCGTTGGGGTCGACGATGAGTTCGGTGAGCTTCTGCGCCACCTCGGCGGCAATGGCCTCGCGCAGTTCGTAGATGCGTGTCTCGACCTTGGCCTCGGCGGGCTTGTCGAGGTAGGCGACGAGTTCCATGATCCGCCGGATGTTGCTCTCCGTGTCCGTGACCATGATGGCGTTGGCGCGTTCGAGGGCCTGCTGCTTGCCGTACCCATGGAGCAGGGTCTGGAGAATCGTCATGATCTCGCTGGTGTCGACGTGCTTGAGTTCGATGACCTGGCTGACGATGCCGTCGCCTTCCTTGAGCCGTCCGTCGGGGGTGAATCGGATGGGCATGCCTTCCTGACGGGCCATCGGGGGCTGGACGACCTTGAAAAACTTCTCATCGAGGGGGACGAGGGTGATGTTGTTCAGGGCCAGGACGCTTTCGATCGCCTGTTTGACTTCATCCTCGGTCAGTTTGGTCTGACCGCGGAGCGTGACGACCGCGTTGATGGCGGGTCCGCGGATCATCGTCCGGCCGGTCAACTCGCCGTAGAATGCGAGCACCTGGTCCAGTGGCGCGTCTTGAAAGCTCAACGAGATCAGCTTCTGGCCCGCGGGCGTCGCCGCCGGGGCGGGGACGTCGGGAACCGGCGATAGCGGTGCGGGCGTCGTCATCGCGGGGATCGTCGGCGCCGCCGGTGCGGCGGCCGGGGCTGGCGGAGCGGTCTCCGGGGGCACGGCGGAGGTGACGGCCGGTGCGGGGACCTGCGCCGGGAGTTCCGGCGTGGGGGAGGGCGCGTTGGTCTGCGCGAACAGCCGGGCTGCCAGGGTGGCGGCCAGGACCACCAGCGCGAACACGACGAGCGATCGCTGGGCGTTTCCATTCATGACGTGAGTCCAATCTTCCGGTTCCGGCCGGTTCGCACCATGTCGGCATTCATTTGGGCTTGCTCCCCGTGGGCGCCGGCGCCGCAGCGGCGCTGCCGTTCTTGCGGGACCTCGTGTAGGCGCAGGCGATGGAGAAATTTCCGGACAGGGCCCCCGAGCCCGAGCGGCCCGCGGCGATGGTCATCTGGCGGACTTCGAGCACCGCGCCCTTGGTCTGCACGGAGTACAGGAACCGGGTTACGGAGTCCAGCGTACCCTCCCAATTGCAGTTGATGGCCACTTCGTAGATCTCGCCGGCGGTCTTCTCGCGTTCCGGCTCGCGACGGGTGAGGGTGAGGCCCTGCTCGGCGGCCGTCGTTTCGATCAACTTGAGGAGATCCGCCGTAACATCCTTCTCCGGCGGATGGCGGGGAAGATCCCGCAGCAGGGCATCGAGGCGGCCCTCGATCTCCGCCCGGCGTCCCACCAGGCGCTCGGCGATCTGCTTGCGGCTGCGAAGGGTCTCGATGGACCGGCCGATCTCGGTCCATTGCGCCGTCCGCGATCCGGCGCCCCACCAGGTGAGCGCGCCCAGACCGACAGCCAGCGTGGCGACGGCCAGGATCGATTCGCGGGTGGACATCTGGATCACGGCGCACCCTCCCCGCCGGGCAGGGTGCCCGAGACGCGGAACTCGGCGCGGGACCGGCCCCCGGCGGGCTTCGACGTGACGCCCTCCGGCTTGACCTCGGTGTAGAGTCCGGATTTCTCCATGGCGGCAAAGAAATCGTAGACCGCGTTGACCGCATCCGCCTCGCCGCGGAGGCTGAGGGTCTTGCCCTTTCGGAACGCAAACGAGGTCAGCGTCAGCTCCCCGGGCAGGTCGGCGCTCACCTGGCGCAGCAGCTCCAAGGCCGACCGGGTGCGGTCGGCGTATTGTTCGAGCGCCCGGATGCGCGACTGGAGGGTGCGCACCTCGCCGGCGGGCTTCTCGAGGACCTTGACATGGATGTCCAGTCGGGCCCGCGAGCCGTCACGGAGCCTCAGGGCTCCGAGAAACACGACGACTGCGAGCAGCCATACGCCCACGCAGGCCGCCGCCGCGGTGATGATGCGGCGCGTTGCGTTGCGGGACTTGCGCGCCGACTCCCATTCCGGGGGGGCCAGGTTGAGCGTGCGGTTCGTCTCCTCCAGGGCACGGCGCGCAATCCCTTCCGTCAGGGGCGGAAGGTCGGCCAGCGTTGCCGCCCGGACCGGGAGGCCGCACGCCGTCTCCAAGTTCCGGGCCCACTCCATGTCGGCAAGGCCCTCAAACCAGACCACCAGGGAGGCACGGGCGCCGAGGCCCCATTCCGTCTCGAGCGTGGTCAGGGTCTGGTTGATCTCCTCGTGGATGTCCTGCGGAGTATCCGTTCCAATGCCCCGGCCCAGGGCGCGGATCAGAACGGGATGCCCGTCCTGCAGGGCGAGAACGGTCAACGCGGCGGGGTCGAGATGCAAATGCAGCCGCAGACCTGTCTCCTCCCGGATGCCGATGTCGCAGAGATGCCGCCACCAGCCCAGGACGTCGAGGTCGACACGACGGACATCGAGACCCGCGGCGATCAGGATCGCAGCCTCGCGGTCGACGATGTCCCGCCGTACGGCTGCGATCAGGACCCGGGTCCGGTCGCTTGTGGACTGCAAGACCTCGTGGGCTACGACGAGATGGTCGATCGGGAAGGGGGAAAACCGGTCGACCTGCAGTTCGACCATTCCCGGGAGCTCCGTCGCATCGCCGGTCGGAAGGTCGAAGATTCGCAAGAGGGCGTGGTCCGCGGGCAGCGCCAGGGTTACTTCGCCCCGCAGCCCGGCCAGGGCGGGTTTGAGGGCCGCCGCGGCCACCTCGGGCGTCACATCGGCTTCCGGCGGAGGGGGGGCGGAAACGATCCGCGATTCGGGCGCCGCGGGCTCGCGCGCGTCCTTTCGAACGCGCAGAAGGGTCCATGAAACCGAGTCGGTGCGCCGGCGGAAGGCCACGATACAGCGCGACCCCAGATCCGGGATCGAGGGAAACCGCCTACGCTGCAACTGCCCAGTCGACATCGCCTGCGCCTTGGCCCTTTCACCCCGGGTTGCACGGCCGGTCACGGCATGGCCTCTTCCCGCCAGAAGACCGTGATCACCTGCCCGCCCTCGATGCGATAGACGGCCCAGATTCCGCTGCGCACACCCTGAACTTCACCGACGGACACCACGCGGACATACCGCAAATCCCGCACGCTGAAGTACCCCCTCAGCGCCGGGTTGACGCCAGTCCGCCCGATCATCTCGTCGACGGACCCATACCCGTCGTCGCGGGTTCCGTCCTCGCCGTCGAGACCGGCACGTCCCTCGATAATAGCATCTGCCTCCCACTCGGCAATGCCGGGGATGGTCATGAGCACTTCGAAGTTCGCGTTGTTGGCGTTGATGCGTCCGTCGCCCCAGGTCGTCAGCCACTGGGCAATGCCGGTCATGGGTTCCGAATCGACATCGGGGCCAGGGCCGCCGAAGAGGATCGTCTCGTCGAATCCCTTGATCATCAGCATTTCGTCGATCGTGTCG
>CAYXFW010000299.1:3689-4503 GCA_964464305.1 uncultured Verrucomicrobiota bacterium | reverse complement strand
GCAGGAGGTGGACTATTCTGTGGGCGAATCTGCGGGGAGGTCTGTCTCTTGCCGCGGGTCGACGATCCCCGCGGCCTTGTTCGGTTTCACGCGGCAGTCTTTCTGCGGGCGACGAGTGCGAGTCTCCCGGATGAAAGAGCCCGTCGCGCCATTGCCGTCTTCCGCCGCCGTGAGCCCGTGCGCCCACGGCCGGATCAGAACTCGTCGAAAGCGATCTGGTCGGGGCGGACGCCCAAATCCGCAAGCATCGCGGTACAGGCGCGGATCATGGCCGGCGGGCCGCAGAGATAAAACTCGACCGCGCGGACGTTCGGGTGCGCGGCGAGGCACTCCCGGAGGACAACCTCGTGGATCAGGCCGGTGTGCGAGACCCAGCGGTCCTCCGGCAACGGTTCGGAGAGCGCGACGTGGAAGCTGAAATTGGCGTGCCGTTGCGCGAGGCCGGTGAAATAGTCCTGGTAGAACAACTCCTGCCGCGACCGGGCGCCGTACCAGTAGCTGACGCGCCGCGCCGTCGCCCGGGTTTCGAAGAGGTGCGACAGGTGGGCGCGCAGCGGCGCCATGCCCGCGCCGCCGCCGATGTAGACCATCTCGCGCTGCGTCGGCTTGATATGGAAGTCGCCGAAAGGGCCCACGGCGGTGACGGCGTCGCCGGGCTTCAGGCTGAAGACATAGGTCGAGCCGGCGCCCGCCGGACAGTCCTGTCCGCGCGGCGGTGTGGCGATGCGCACGTTGAACCGCAGCTCGCTTTCGAGCTTCGCGTTGGATGCGATCGAGTAGTTGCGGCGGCCGGCGACGGCGTTCGTGGAGGCGG
>CAYXFW010000299.1:0-3679 GCA_964464305.1 uncultured Verrucomicrobiota bacterium | reverse complement strand
AGACATGGTTTGCCTCCCAGACGGCGGCGTACGGCGGGGCGATGTCGAAGTCGCGGAACCGGATCGCGTCATAAGCCGGAATGTCGATCTGCAGGTAGTCGCCCGGCGTGAAAGCGACCGGGCCGGTTTCCCCGCAAGGTTCGAGCACGAGCTCCTTGATGAACGTCGCGACGTTGGCGTTGCTGACGACGCGGAATCGCAGCGTGCGCGGCTCGCCCTCGCCGCGGCCTGCGGGGTTCAGGCTCAGAAAGAGGCGGCCGTCGCGGTCCTCGATCGGATAGGTGCGCAGCCCGGTGCAGACCGGCGCGCGCCGCGGGGAACCGTCCACGATGTCGAACCGCCCGTTGTGCTTCGGACACTCGACAATCGTCCCCCGCAGAAGGCCGCCGGCAAGATGCGTGTTGCCGTGGGTGCAGGTGCCGTCGGTCGCGAAGAGCCGGCCGTCGTCGGTGCGGTAGAGGGCGTAGGTCTTCCGCGCGTGGTCGAAGCGGACCACGTCGCCGGGCGCCAGGCGCACGGCGTCGCAGACCTCGATCCAACCGTCGGACGACGGGGTCCCCGCGGCCGCGATCTCGCGCACGGCGGACAGGACCGCCCGGGGATGCGACGGCGGCGGCAGGGCGCGCGTCACGAAGTAGCCGGGGTCGAGCCGCTGCCGGAGGACGGCCGGAACGATCTCGCGCCACGCCTCGATCAGGCCGTCGTAGGGCCGGGGCATGTCGGCCTTCACAAGCTCGTGCAGGCGAGGCAACGCGTGGTAGGGCACCAGCGGGAACATGTGGTGCTCCACATGGTAGTTCATGTTCCAGTAGAGGAACCGGTTCAGCCGGTTCATGCGGACGGTGCGGCAGTTGAGCCGGTGATCGAGAACGTTCTCCGCAAGCCCGGCGTGCTGGGTGAACCCGTAGATGGGCATCAGCCATGCGCCGTAGAGGTTCGGAAGGCCGACGAGCATCAGCGGCAGCAGGCTGCCGGTCCCGAGGGCCGCGCCGAGGACGCCCGCGTAGACCAGCAGGTAGATGCGCGCCTTGAAGAAGACCTTCGCGTGCTCGGATTCCGGGATGTACTGCCGTTCAGCCTCTGTCAGCCGCCCGCAGGTGTGCAGCAGGATCTGACGCCAGTAGCCGCGGAACTTATTGAGGTTGAAGAACCCCAGGATCAAGTTCCACAGGTTCGGCGGACGCGGCACGGAGATCTCGGGATCGCGCCCGACGACAATCGTGTCGCTGTGATGCCGCGTGTGGCTCCAACGCCACGGCGTGGACTCTCGCATGACCATGAACGAGGCGATCTCGTAGAGCGCGGTGTTCATCCAGTCGGTTCTGAACGCGGTTCCGTGGCCGGCCTCGTGCCAGCGGGAGTCCGACGAGGAGGCGTAGAGGACGCCGTAAAGCAGGAACGGGAGGACCGCCCACGCGCTGCCCCATTCCGTGCAGCCCCACGCGCCGAAGCCGATCAGCAGCCCGAACCAGAGGATCGTGTCGCGAACGGCTGGCCCATCGCGGCGCTCCAGCAGCGCGCGTAGATCCTCCCGCGCGATCGGCGGCGTATACCACTCGGCCTCCGCCAGCCCCTGCTCGATCGCAAGCGCCGAATTGCTTTCGTTGAGAATGTACCGGCTGTACGCCGTCGTCACGCCCATGCCCCGCCGCCCCTTCCGTGAACGCCCCCCTCCCGGCCCGACCGCACCGCAACGGGCCAATCTACCCCATCCCTCGAGGCGGGCAAGAAACCCGCCGCCTCGGCCTGCTGACCCCGCAGAAGCGCCGCAAGATCGTCGTGCAGTCCCCGTGCCCCTCCCTCCTGGCTTCTGCGCTACGCTTCGCCGGGGAGGCCGACCGGCCGCCCCGTCGCCTTGTCGACCGGCATCTGCGCATCCATCGCGCGCAGGCGTTCCGCGAGGAGTTTCGCAAGCTCCGCGGTCTGGGCGGGCTTCTCCTTCGCGAGGTCGTGCTGCTCGCCGAGGTCGGTCTCGAGGTTGAATAGTTCCATCCTCCGGCCGACGTGGTGGTAAATGAGCTTCCACGGCCCCCTTCGGATCGCACTGAAGGGAGCCTGGCCGCCGTAGTTGTTCGGGAAGTGCCAGACGAAGACGCGGTCCGTCGGTGTGCGGCCCCCGCCTTTCAGCAGCGGTACGAAGCTCACGCCGTCCACGGTCTGGACAGTCCGGACGCGCCCGCCCGCTCCGGCGATGTCCAGGACGGTCGGGAAGAAGTCCTCGATCACAACCGGATCGCGGCACACCGAGCCCGGCGTCGTCACCCCCGGCCACCTCGCGAGCATCGGCTCGCGGATGCCGCCCTCATAGGGCATGAGCTTGTAGCCACGCAGGGGCAGGTTGCGGGGGCATGGCGACGGCGAGCCGTTGTCGGACATGAACAGGATGACCGTGTTGTCCGCGATGCCCAGCCGGTCGAAGGCGGCCATCAGGTCGCCCAGCGACTTGTCCATGCCCTCGATCATCGAGGCCCGCGTCGCCTCGAACGGCGTCAGCCCGGCGTCGACATACTTCGGGTAGAAGCGCTCGTCCTTCTCCCACGGGGCGTGGACGGCGTAGTGCGACATGTACAGGTAGAAGGGCTGCCGGTCGGCGACCGCCTTCTGCACCGCCTGGACGGCCTCCCGCGTCAGCGCCTCGGTCAGGTGGATGTTGGCGCCGTGATATGCATCGAGCCCCGGCACGTCCCAGACCAGGTCCGGCGGATTCGTGCGCCACGCCGCGCTGAAGTTCTTCTCGCCCCAGTAGGACCCCGGCCCGCCCGCCGCATGCCCGGCGATATTCACGTCGAAGCCGAAATGCAGCGGGTTCTCCCCGGGCGTGTCCTTGGCGCCGAAATGCGCCTTGCCGACATGGATCGTGCGGTAGCCCGCAGTGCGCAATAGCGCGGGCAGCGGGGTGACCTGCATCGTCCGTTCCACGCCCGCGTTCGTGCAGATACCATTGACGTTCCAGGGCGGCGGGACGATGTCCTTGCTGGCGCCGTCCTGCGACACGTTCCTGCGCAGCGTCCAGTTCGTCACGCGGTGCCGGGCCACATTCATGCCGGTCAGCAGGCTCACCCGCGAAGGCGAGCAGAGCGCCGACGCATAGGCCTGAGTGAACTTCATGCCGGTCGCGGCCAGCCGCTCCATGTTCGGCGTTCGGTAGCGGCGGTTCAGGTCCGTGACCGCGGTATGGAACGGCACGGAGGTTTCCTGCCAGCCCATGTCGTCGACGAGGAAGACCATGATGTTGGGCGTCCGCGGCGCCGCCGCCACGCTCGACGCCGACGTCACAGCCAGCGCCATCACCCCGGCCATTCCATCGCGCCATCTCATGTCCATCCCCGTGTCCGCCCCGTGCCGCCAGGCGGCCCCGACGCCCTCACCGCCTGCTGCGGATCTCGTACAGCTTATAACCGACTTTGCGGATGCCGGCGATGGTCTCGGGGTACGGGGTGTCGCAGACGTCGACGAAGCCGTTCTGGAAATTCTCGCCGGCGAAACGGCCGGTCGTGGGCTGGTCGCCGAACTGGTGCCAGTGAACGCCGACGAAGCTCGGATGGCGCAGCGCCGAGGTCACATAGGCCGCGTAGGCTTTGCCGCGCTCCTCCTGGTTCGCGACCGGGATCAGACTTGCGTGGAACAGCCCGCGGTCGAGCGCGCCGAAGTGAAACTCGCCGACCAAAACCGGCTTGTC
>CAYXFW010000298.1:0-4507 GCA_964464305.1 uncultured Verrucomicrobiota bacterium | reverse complement strand
GGGATGATGATGCGGCCGGTGGCGATCGGACTTCTCACGGCCTGCCGCCTTCCACCCGCACGCCCGGCCCCATGGTGCGGACGATCCGAAACAGTCGTGTTGCGGCGCGCTCGGAACCCGCCTGGCCGGCGAGTTCAATGATCTGAATGACGCGGTCGGCATCCCCACGCGCGATGTGGGAACGCAGCATGTCCACCTCGCCATTTTGCAACCCGCTGTGCGAATGAAAGCCGGCGACGCCGCCCGCCGAATAGGCCTGTGCGACCAAAAGACCGGGAAGTTCCTCCTCATGCGTCAGGAGCATCACATCGAAGTGATGCTCGGCGGCCGCCGGGTCAGGTTCGGGCTCGTTCATGCCAGCTTCCTCGCCAGGTGTTCTTCCAGGATGTCCTTCACGGTCAGCGGGATGATGATGCGGCCGGTGGCGCGGAACTGGGCGTCGGCTTCGCGCAGCGCATCCTCCGAGTAGTCGAACGAAACGAAGAAGCCCTTCGGGCGCTTGTCCCGCGCGAGCACGCCGGCGAAGTCGCGGATGTCCGGAGAGCCGGCCCGGTCCTTCTGCTTCACCTGGATCGGGTACCAGGTCTCGACCAGGTCGAGCTCGCCCTTCCGCGGCGTGCCGTAGGAAACGCCCGACTCCGCCACGTGGGACACCGGGTAGATCCGGCCGTCGATCCCCTTGTCCCCCACCTTCGTCTTGTTCGGGATCCCGCCCAGCGCGATGACCGCCCAGTTCTCGAACTCGAATGGCGGCATCGCGCGCAGCTTCGCCTCGCTCCACGGCAGGTCCCGGACCACGAAGCCCCGGCCGATCTTCCACAGCGCCTCGTCCTCCTGGATCCCGCACACGTCCCGCAGCCGCTTCGCCATCACCCTGCAGGCGGTCGGCGAAATGTCGATCCCGATCCACTGCCGCTTCAATGCCTGCGCCGCCACCAGCGCCGTTCCGCAACCGCAGAACGCATCCAGGACGATGTCGCCCTCGTTGCTGCCCATCTCGATGATGCGCTCCAACAGCTTCAGCGGCTTCTGTGTGGGGTAGCCGAGGCTCTCAGTGCCGCGCCCCTGTAGCGGCCCTATGTCATCCCAGACCGTTCCCAACGGGGCGCCGGGCATCTCGTCCAGGTACCGCTTCTGGCGGGGAGTAGTTCCGGGCTTCGCCTGTACGATGCGTCCCTGCTTGTGAAGCTCCTCCATCCGCTCTTTGCCGAATCGCCACGAGCGGCGGATGCCGAGGAACTCGTAGATTGGGTTGCCCTTGCCGGGCGCGTCGTTTCCGGGAGCGCCGAGGTCTCCCAGTGAGTAGCGGCGGCCGGTTCCGGGCTCCACGTGACGGTAGTTCTTCTCGACGTAATCGGCGTCGTAAGGGCGGTACAAGTGCGTGAACTTGTACTGCTCCGTCCGGCCGTAGAAGAAGATCGAGTCGTGAACCCGGCCGAGGTGGCGGGAACCCTGGGCCGCGTCGTTGTGCGACGACTGCCGCTTCCACACGATCTCGTTCACGAACTGGTCCTCGCCGAAGGTCTGGTCGAGCATGACCTTGACGTAGTGGGAGGCGTGCCAGTCGCAGTGGTAGTAGAACGAGCCGGTCGGTTTCAGGACGCGGTGGAGCTCCACGCAGCGCGGGCGCATGTAGTCCAGGTAGGCGGCCGTCGATGCGTGGCGGTCGTCGAAAGACCGCTTCTCCTTCGTCTCGCCCCAGAAGACCTCGTAGTTCCGGTTCGAGTTGAACGGCGGATCGATATAGACCAGGTCCACGCACGCATCCGGCAGCCGGCGCAGTTGCTCCAGGCAATCGCCGCACCACACCACCCGCGTGTCCACCAGCGCCGATGTCTTCGCGCGGGTCACTTGTCGGCCCCCAGCCGCGAGAGGCTCACGCCCGCGGCGCGGAGCGCCTGGTACTCTTCAAAGCTCATGCCGGGATGCGCCTCGAACGCGGCGACCGTCCGCCGCGCGCCGAGAACGTTCGCATAGGAAAGCGTTCCGGACTCGACCGCGTAGAGGCTGAGGTGCTGCCCGTCAATGATGCCGGCGGCGCTGCCCATTCGCACAGCCAGCGTCTGGTCGCCGCCGGAGTTGAGAAGCACGGTCGTTCCATCCGCCACCTGAAGCACGCGGCCGCGAACCAGGCGAAGCGCCTCGGGCTGGCCGCCGACCACGCGATATCGGTTCTGGATCCGCTCCCGGTAGTGTGCCGCGGGGTCGGCATAGAGCGCCCGCTCCGCCGCTTCCGCGCGCCGCTGCCGTTCCTCCGCCTCCCTGTTCTCGCGCTCCAGGGTTTTCTTGCGCTCGATGTCCTCGCGCGCCTTCTGATACACCGCGTCGCGTTCCAACTGGCTTGCCGACTTCGGCACGGCCGAAGCCAGAGCAGCAGACCCGAGCACCGCGGCGAGCACCCACCGCACCCTCATCCTCTCACCCTCCCGTTTCCAACGTCTGGAAACCCGCCTTCGCCGGGCTTCCAAGGTTCGGACGGTTATTGCTTCCGGCGTGTCCGAAGCTCTGAAACGTCTTTCTGCATAGCTTCCACAATCCGAGTGAGCTCGTCGATCTTCCGCTCAAGGCGCGCGTTCTCGATGCGGTCGCCGAGCGGTGCGTCGGCTTTCAACACGCCCACGTCCGACGCGATTGCCATCGCTTCGGACGGCGCCGGGGGCACGAGGCCCGCCGCGATCTCGGCCGCGATGATCTTGCGGAGCACCTTTGGGCCCGGCTCCCGCGCGCCGTTACGAACGAAATCGAGCATCGAACGCGAGATGCCCAAGACGCCGGCCAGTTCGCCCCAGGTGACGCAGTGGTGTGCGCGCAGCACTTCCAACCGGGTTCCTAAAAAACTCCTATTATTGTCTTGCATCATTAGGACGCCAGTAGTAAACCCGTAGGCATGATGTCACGGAAACAGGGACAACGCACGCCGAAAAGAGGGGAATTTTCCTCCGGCATCCGCGGCCTGAACCGGCGCGCCCGCTTCCCCGGAATCTGCGAGGCGGCCGAGCGCCTCGGCGTGGGCCGCGTCCATCTCTACTTCGTCCTCACGGGAGCGCGCCGCAGCCCGCGGATCGAGCGCGATTCGTGGGCGAGGAAGTTCATCAACCAGGAGGCCCCGCAGTGAACTCCGTTCTCTTCACCCACAAGTTTTCCGGCGGGCCGGGTATGGCTGGCGGCGGTTCCAATGCAAATGGGGCTATCCGCCGCGGCCGTCATGGGCCCCGGTCCGCCGGTTCTTCTTCTTCCTCCGGAATCCCAATATCGGACTGGATTCGTGAGAACCGCGAGCGCATGGCGCGAGAACCACGGCTTTGCGCGGGTGCCAGCGCGGTGAGCGTGAGGTTGGACTGCGTGGCTCTGACCCAAGGAATCCACCAGTGCACGCTGCGGCACCTCGCCGCGGAAGCTGGAATCAGCGTAAGCACGCTGTCCCGGGCGCGGTCGGGGAAGTGCTGCTCACGGCGAACCGCCGAAGCTCTGAACCAAATCGGAAAACTTGAACGCGAAAACCGCCGGAGGCTCCCATGAAGATCGAGATGCGACGTGTCGATTCACTCACTGAACACCCTGACGCAAGCGCCGTTCCGAGCCTGACGCCGGATCAGTACGCGGTGTTGCTGGCCAGCGTCACCCGGCATGGAGTGAAGCACGCGCTGGACATCGACGTCGACGGGCGCGTAATCGATGGGAGAAACCGCCTTCGCGCCGCACGCGAGATCGGCCTGGAGCAAGTCCCGACGGTCGTCACCGATGAGACCGACGTTGCGCAGGCGGCGTGTGACGCCGCGGTCGCGCGCCGGAACCTGACCGTTTCGGGCCGCGTGCTGGTTCTGTACGTCGCTCACCCCGCGTTGAGGCGTGGGGCGAAGGAGCGCGGCCACGGGAACCTCATACCCGGAGCGCGGCAGAAAAAGGCTCTCGGCTTGTCTGTAGACAATCCGAGAGAATCCAAAGAATTTGGCACTTTCGCTGCACTGGCCGAGAGCTATCGCGTGCCCTCCGACTATTTCTCCAAGCTCGGCGCGATTGAGGCGCAGTGCGCGGACGCGGACGAGTGGAACGAGATTCAGCGGAAGATCCTCGAGGACGAGCACGCCATCCCGGCGCTGAACGCCGGCATGGGCGGGAAGGCGGCGACGAAGGGGAAGAAGCGGAGCGACCCGCAGTACGCCGTGATTGCCCCGCGGGCGGCCGTGACGCTGGGGAACTCGTTCAAAGCGTGGAACCGGATCCCGCAGGACGGACGGCAGCGCGTGCTGGCGGAGATGCGGGCGGCGCTGCAGGTGACGCCGGACGCCGTCCGGGCGCTCATCCAGGCGTCGATCCTCGAACACTGGCCGGACCACGAGAAGGCGGAACTCTCCGCGCTGCTGAAGCGCGCGGGCGCGAAGTCGGGGCGCCACTCATGAGGAGCCTGATGACAGCCGACGAGATCGCGGAGCTCCACAACGGCCTGCGGGTGACGGATGACATCCGCGCGCGCCGGGCGCGTGGCGAGACGCTGCCGTCGATCGCG
>CAYXFW010000297.1:0-4516 GCA_964464305.1 uncultured Verrucomicrobiota bacterium | reverse complement strand
CGCCGGAGAAGCCAAACTTCATCGTCATCTTTTGCGACGACCTCGGGTACGGCGACCTCGGCTGCTACGGCTCGCCGACCATTGCGACGCCGAACCTCGACCGGATGGCGTCCGAGGGCACGAAGTTCACCTCGTTCTACGTCGCCAGCCCCGTGTGCTCGCCGTCGCGCGCCGCCCTCCTGACCGGGTGCTACCCGAAGCGCATCGGCCTCGAAAACCACGTGGTCTTCCCGCACCACCGGCACGGGCTGAACCCATCCGAGATCACGATCGCGACGATGCTGCGAAAGGCCGGCTACGCGACCGCGTGCGTCGGCAAGTGGCATGTCGGGCACGTGAAGCCGTTCCTTCCGACCGACCACGGGTTCGACAGCTACTTCGGCATTCCCTACAGCAACGACATGGCGACGGAGGCGCCGGATGGCCGGAAAGGCGCCATTCTGATGCGCAACGAGAAGGTCATCGACCCGTGCGTCGATCAGGCAACCCTGACGCCGCGCTATACCGGGGAGGCGCTGAAGTTCATCCGGGCCAACAAGGACCGTCCGTTCTTTCTTTACTTTCCGCACACCTTTCCCCACATCCCGCTCTTCACCGCCGCTCCGTTCGCCGGCACGTCGAAGCGCGGGCTCTACGGCGATGTGGTCCAGACCCTCGATTGGAGCGTCGGCGAGATCCTCAAGGAACTCCGCGCGCTTGGCCTCGATGAACGCACCCTGGTTCTCTTCACATCCGACAACGGGCCGTGGCTCCCCATGAAAGAGCGTGGCGGCAGTGCCGGCCCGCTGCGCGAGGGCAAGGGGACGACCTACGAGGGCGGCATGCGCGAGCCCTGCATCGTACGCTGGCCCGGCCGCGTCCCCGCCGGGCGCACAAGCAGCGAGATGTGGGCCTCCATCGATGTTCTCCCGACAATCGCGCGGCTGGCGGGCGTCGAGGCGCCGGCGGACCGCGTTCTCGACGGTCGCGATGCGGCAGATCTTGTCCTCGGCCGCCCCGACGCCCCGCCGCCGCGCAGCGAGTTCTTCTTCTATTCCGATGTCGGCCGGCTCGATGCCGTGCGCAGCGGCCCGTGGAAACTCCGGACCGTGGGGCAGGGCAGGGAGCTGTTCAATGTCGAGACCGACGTGAGCGAACGGTTCAACGTCGCGACCAACCATGCCGACATCGTGGCGCGGCTGGCCGCGCGCATGGCGGAATTCGACGCCGACCTCTCGGCCCATATTCGCCCCTGCGGCAAGCTGCCGGACGCCCCGCCCGTCGGCCCGCCGGGACGGGCGAAGGCGGGGACCCAGGCCCCATGACGCTCCGCGCAGAGTCCGATCCCGGGGCGACGGGCGCCTGCCTCTACTGCGGGGGCGATGACTTTGTGCCGTTCGTTTCCGGGGTGCGCGACCGAGCGGCGGTGGTGCCCGGAGAATTTGCCTTCGCGCGATGCGCGCGATGCGATTCCGCGATGCTCACGCCGGTTCCCCGCGCGGAGGATATTCCCGGATACTATCCGGAGGTCTACTCCTTCGCGCCGGAGCTGGCGACCGGCTGGCGGCGGTGGCTGGCGGATTTCGAGTACCAGGCCTTCTACCGCCCGAGCTACCGGGCGGAGGCGCGGACGGTCGACCGGTACTGCCGGCGGACGAACCCGGCCCGCGGCACGGTGCTCGACATCGGTTGCGGAAGGGCGCTGCGACTGCTGGAGTTCCGGCGCCTGGGATACGACGTCCATGGGTGCGACTTCCAGCCGCTGTCGGTCGACTACCTCAATTCGCGGCTCGGAATTCCGGCGACGCAGGGGGACGTGTCGCGCGTCGACGACCTCTACGCGCCGGAAACGTTCGACGTGGTCACCGCATTCCATGTGATCGAGCACCTGCTGGACGTCGGCCGCCTGCTCCGCGGGTGTCACTCGATCCTCAAACCCGGCGGCGTGTTCGTGGTGTGCCTTCCGATGGCCGATTCGATCCAGGCCCGCGTCCTGGGACGAAAGTGGGCGGGCTTCACCGAGGCACCGCGGCACATCGCGATGCCCTCGCGGAGGGCCCTGACCGGTCTGTGCGCCCAGATCGGCTTCGAGGCCGGGTCGATCGAGTTCTGCGCGGATGACGTCCTCTCGTGCGCGGCCGAGGCGGGTCTCTCGCTCGTGCCCGCCAGCGCCACCGGGCGCACCTACGGGTCGTCCCGGTTCGCCGCGACGCTCCACCGCGCCCTGGGGGCCGCGGCCCTGGCCGCCTGCGTGCCCTGGGCTCTTGCCGACAACTACATTTTGCGGCGCCCTGCCCATGGAATCGTCATGGCACGAAAGAGAGGAACGACATGAGTATCAGAAACTGGCTCAGTTGCGGATCCTTGGCTGCGGGTCTGTGTGCCTGCACGCCGCAGGGCGACTTCCATGTGGCGGTCGATGGTAATGACGCCAATCCCGGCACCGCGGCGCGTCCGTTCGCCACTGTGGCGCGGGCCCGGGACGCGGTTCGCGAACTCCGGGCGCGAGAGCCGGTACGGAAGGCGCCGGTCGTCGTGAGGGTGGGCGCGGGCGCCTATTTTCTGAGCGAGCCGCTCGTCTTCACGCCGGAGGACTCCGGCCCCGTCGGCTACATCGGCGCCGACGACGGGGAGACCCTTCTCAGCGGCGGCGTGCGGATCACCGGCTGGCGCGAGACCGCGCCCGGGCGCTGGGAGGCGCACCTTCCGGACGTCGCCGCCGGAAAATGGAACTTCTCGCAGTTGTACGTCAATGATCAGCGCCGGCCGCGCCCGGTGTTGCCGAAGGCCGGCTACTTTTCGATCGCTGGTGCGGTGACTCCGACGGCGGGCGCGAATCCGGACCGTTTTCGCTTCCGCGAGGGCGAGATCCGGGCGGATTGGCAAAACCTGGGCGATGTCGAAATCACCACGTTCCATCTTTGGACGATGGACCGGCTCCGTATCAAGTCGGTGGATGCGGCGCAGCGTATCGTCACCTTCACCGGTCCGACGCACAGCGAGAAGCAGGCGATGCTGTCGCGCGCCACCTGGTACCGCGTCGAGAACGTTCGCGAGGCGTTGACGCAGCCGGGCGAGTGGTATCTCGACCGGCGCACGGGCGTCCTGACCGTACTCGCCATGCCGGGCGAGGATCTGCGCCGGGCGCGCGTGATCGCGCCGCGGCTCGCGCATGTCGTCCGGTTCGAGGGTCGCGCGGAGGCTCCGGTCCGGGACATCCTCCTGCGCGGACTCACGCTGGCGCACAATGCGTGGACCACGCCGGAGAAGGGCTATGGGTTTCCGCAGTCCGACGTCGTTGTGGGCGGCGCGGTGGAGGCGCGCTACGCGAACGGCTGCTGGCTGGAGGACTGCGTGGTCCGGCACACCGGGACGTACGCGGTGAACTGGGGGGATGGTTGCCATGGGGACGGGGTTCGGAACTGCGAACTTTTTGATCTCGGTGTCGGCGGTGTGAAGATCGGACCGACGCAGTTGGGATGGGAGGCCAAGACCAACAAATGGGCGTCCGGTTGCGTGGTCGCCGACACCTCGATCCGGCACGGCGGCCGGGTGCTTCCGGCGGGCGTCGGCGTTTGGATCGGCCATGCATGCTCGAACGAGATCGTGGGAAACGAAGTCTCCGACTTCTACTACTCCGGCATGTCGATCGGCTGGCGCTGGGGCGCCGGCTTCAGCCCGGCCCACCACAACCGGATCGAGGGGAACCATATTCATGACATCGGGCAGGGCGTGCTCAGCGACATGGCCGGCATCTACACGCTCGGCGAGTCGCCCGGCACCGTGCTGCGCGGGAATTTCATCCACGACGTTTCCCGGGCGCGGTACGGCGGTTGGGGCATGTATTTCGACGAGGGCAGCTCCGGCATTGTCGCCGAGTGCAACCAGGTGCTTTGGACGCAGGATGCGGGACAGTTCCAGAACTACGGTCGCGAGAACCGGGTGCGGAACAACATCCTGGCGTTCGGGACCAATGCGACGTTCCACGTGGGCAATCCCCGCGAGGAGAACTCGATTCACCTCGAGCGGAACCTCTGCGTTGGCCCCGCGCCGGATCCTGTCCGGCTCGGGCGCCTCAACGACGGGATGACCTTCGCCAGCAATCTCTATTGGCGCACGGGCGGCGGACAGGTCGAGCGCATCATGGGCGGGAAGGTGGAGGCGTGGCGCGCGCGCGAGCCGGGCTTCGTTGTCGCCGACCCGCTGTTTGTCGCGCCGGAGCGGGGCGACTTCCGCCTGAAACCCGGTTCGCCCGCCGGCCGGATCGGGTTCGTCGCATTCGATGCGAGCCATGCCGGGCGGTCGGCGAAGACCGCGAAGACCGCAAGGCTGCCGGCGGTTCTGCGCGTGTTTCCGCCCGCGCCGGCCGAGATCGAGACCTATAGGAATCTGGTCCTCGACGACGACTTCGAGGCCTACTTGCCGGGCCAGCCGCTCAATGAGATCCAGACGTATCTCAGCGCCGGTGATCGCCTGGAAGTCGTCGCAGGAGCCGCCGCGGGCGGCCGGCAGAGCCTGCATTTCCGCAAGGGCCCAC
>CAYXFW010000296.1:0-4519 GCA_964464305.1 uncultured Verrucomicrobiota bacterium | reverse complement strand
GGCGAACGATGAGCCGCACACGATCATCCGTGAGCTGCACTATCCGCTGGTGGGCGCCTGCCACCTGCCGGCGGACCACAAGTTGCTGACGACGCAGCGCGGCGGGCAGCTCTTCCCGGAGCCGAAGAGCCGGATTCTCGCCGCCGGCAACAATCCGCCGTACATGGCGCCGTCGCAGTTCTACCGCCAAATGGATCAGAAATATCCCGGCCACAACTCGGCCAACTGCTTCGCCCTGGTTGGCGAGACGCAGGGCCTCTATCTCGCGAGCCACGACCTGACGTTCCAGGATACGTGGCACGGGTTGCGGGTCTATCCCGATGCCGCCGGTGCGTTCACCGCATTGGAGTTCGGGCTCTACAAATATCCGAACTGCATGCACGGCCAGTCGTGGGCGTGCGACGCAAACGTGATCGCGCCGTACCCGGGCGACTGGCATCAGACCTCCAGGCTTTACCGCCAGTGGGCCGACACGTGGTGGCGGCCGCGTGCGGTGCCGCTGTGGGTGCGGCAGATGAAGGGCTGGCAGCGCGTGATCTTCGTGCACCAGTACGGCGAGAAGTTCTTCAACTTCGCCGACCTGAACGGTCGGATGCGGAAGGCGGGCGAGAGCGTCGGCGTGAACGCCGTGCTGGCCTTCGGCTGGTGGCAGGCCGGCATGGACAATGGGTATCCGGATTCCTACTGGGTGACCGATCCCGCACAGGGCGGCGACAAGGCGTGGGCGCAGGCGATTGCGGAGTTTCGCACGCAGGGCGGCCGGCTGATGCTCTACTTCAACGGCAAGCTGATCGACGAGGAGAGCGCCTTCTATCGCAGCGGCGTTGGAAAGCAGATCTGCTATCTCGACAACACGGGCGTGCCCTATACGGAGCAGTATCGCTTCAAGGGGCTCGGCACGTTCACCGGTCACCACAATGCGCGGACCTTCGTCACCGCGGACACGGGTCGCACGGAGTGGCGAACGATGCTGCTCAAGATGGCCGACCGCGCCATCGGGTTCGGTGTGGACAGCGTCTTCTATGATCAGTTGGGCTACGGCGAGGCTTCCGCCAACTGGGATTTGAGCGGCGAGTTCCCCGTGCCGAACACGCACCTGATGGCCGACAAGGCCGCGGCGTTGAAGACGATCCACGACTATCTCGACACGAAGGGCAATCCCGATCTTGCGCTTGGCACCGAGCATCTCACCGACGTCACCGCCCAGCACGTGGACTATATCCATAATATCACCGGCGCGACAGGACCGACGGACTTCACCGAGTGGATTCGCTACACCTTCCCGGAGGTCATCCTCTCCGACCGTGAAATCCGCGACGACACCGATATCCCGCGCCGCGTGAACCACGCGATGCTGAAGGGGCTGCGGAACGACATCGAGATCTATCGCTGCCGCGACCTGATCGATAAGACGCCCATCTACCAGCGCTACCTGGCGCAGATCAACCGGCTCAAGGACCAGTACTGCGACCCCTTGATGCTGGGACTGTACCGGGACACCGACGGCTTCGCGAATGACAACCCCAAGGTCGATGCCCGGTGCTTCGTCAACGGCCGGCGCATGGCCGTGGTGGTCACGCAGAGCACCCAGCCGGAGGCGGAGACGCGGGTCCGCGTCCCCGGGCACGCCTTCCGCGAGTCCGGTTCCGTGGGAGAGGTCGAGGTCTCCGATGCGACCGGCGGCGGGCAGCGTGTGAAGGTGGGGCGGGACGGCCTGGCGGTGCTCGTCTACGAGAAGGAGTAGGGTGCAACGGTGAGCGGGGAAAGCGTCGTGGACTGGTTCGGCTACCGGGACTGTCTCCGGCTGGAGAACGGGGTCGGGATTCGCGTGGTGCTCTGCCCGCACGCGGGCGGTCGCGTGCTTGAGTACTCGCAGGCCGGCGTGAACGTCATGTACCTGGATCCCGCGCAGCGCGGCTGGCGCCACGGGCCCGGGGTCCCGCCGGTGGATCCGTGCGGCGGACGCTTCGACGTCGGCCCCGAACGCGTCATCGCGCCGCATCCGGACCTCTGGCTGGGGGACTGGACGGGGGAGATCCGCGGCGACGGGCAGGCCCGACTCGTGAGCCCGCGCGATCGCGCAACGGGCCTTCGGCTCGTGCGCGAGTTCACGCTCGACGCGTCGTCGTCGCGGCTCGTCTGCCGGCAGGACATCACGAATGAATCGGACCGCACGGTCATGGTGTGCCACTGGGGCCGGACGCTCGCGGTCGGAGGCGGGATCGTCCTCGTTCCGCTGACGCCGCACAGCCGGTTCCCGGCGGGATACGTCATGTACGGGCCCGGGCCCGTGATCGACTTCCGCCCGGAGGATCCGTTGATCCGGAGCCGTGACGGGTTTCTCGAGGTCCTCGGCACACCGCAGCGGCCGAAGCTCGGCATGGACTCGTCTGCGGGCTGGTTCGCCTACCTGATGCGGAGCGGGCTGCTCTTCGCCAAGCGGTACCCGGTGTTTCCCGACCGCGTGTACGGCGAGGTGGCGGGCCTGACGATCTCCATCTGGTATTTCAGGGACGTGATGTGCGAACTGGAGCCGATCGGTCCGCGCGAGATGCTCGGGCCCGGGTCGACGGCGTCGTTCGCCGAGGAGTGGGAACTGCTGCGGCACCCGTTCCCGGAGTCCGGCGCGGCGGTGGACCTGGAGGCCGTGGCGCGGCTCGCCGCGCCGGAGGCCGGCGGCCGGGGCAGGGACGGGAACTGGGAGAGGAGATGAACATGAAGCGCATGCAATGGCGGGATCTTCCAAGGATTGGAACGCTTGGCCTGTTGCTCGTCCAACCCTTGGAAACCGGGGCGGAGGAGGGCGACATCGTGCTATTCGACGCGGCCGTGACGCCGGCGACGATGATCGTGTCGCAGAGTCAGGGCCGCTTCGAAGTGAAGGACGGCCTTCTGCAGGTCGAAACTGCGGGCGGCACGGGCTACCCGGGTGTGCGGATCCGAGGCTCGTGGGACCTGTCCGGCTGCAACCGCGTGACCTTCGAGCTGGCGAATCGTGACCGCAAGAGCGAGCTGCCGCTGACGATTCGGCTCGAGAACCCGGATGCCGATCCCGGCCTGTCGCGGGGCGTCTTCATCGACCGCGTGAAGATCACGGACAGGGCGCCGGCGGCCCACGACGTTGCGTTGCCGCCCTGGCTGCCAAACCTGCGCGGGATCCAGGCGACGCTGGACGGCATGCGGAAAGGGCCCTTCGCGGTGCTGGGCGAGGCGGCCGACCTCGACCCCTCCCGGGTGGCCGGCGTGGTCCTCTACATCAAAGAGCCGAAGCTCGACTGGCAGTGGGGCGTGCGGCGCATCGTCGCCCATACCGGTCCCCCGCCGGAGGCGCCGGACTGGATGCGGCTGCCGGCGGAGAAGTTCTTCCCGTTCATCGATGCGTACGGCCAGTTCAAATACAGGGAGTGGCCGGGGAAGACTCACCGGGATACCGATCTGAAGCAAGCGTTGGAACAGGAAGAGGCCGACCTTGCCGCGCACCCGGGGCCGGAGGGATGGAACAAGTACGGCGGCTGGGCCGCCGGGCCGAAGCGCGAGGCGACGGGACAGTTCCGGGTCGAGAAGGTCGACGGCAGGTGGTGGTTCGTCGATCCCGAGGGCTGCCTCTGGTGGTCGCACGGACCGGTGCGCGTAACGTCGTCCTCCGCCGTCACGCCGCTCGACAACCGCGAATCCTATTTCACCGGTCTCCCGGATCGGGACTCGCCGTTTGCGCTCTTCTACACGACCCGCGACGAGTTGCTGTGGCCCTACTACACGGCGAAGGGCATCCGGCGGACCTACGATTTCTCGTCGGCCAACGCCTTCCGGAAGTATGGGGCGGACTGGGCGGCGCAGTACGCCGGCATGGCTCACCGGCGGCTGCGGAGCTGGGGCATGAACACCGTGGCCAACAGCTCCGACCGCCGCATCTGCGCGATGGACCGGACGCCGTACTGCGACCGGTTCGAACTCAAGTCGCCGGACATCGCCGGCAGCAAGCTGGGCTGGTGGAAGTTCAAGGATCCCTTCCACCCCGAGTTTCGCGCGAACTTCCACAAGCAGCTCCTGGCGCGCAAGGCGGAGTTGGACGACCCCTGGTGTTTCGGCTTCTTCGTCGACAACGAGATCGCGTGGGGCGGCCCGACGGACCTGGCGGAATGGACGCTCCAGTCGCCGGCGGACCAGCCGGCCAAGGTCGGGATGGTCGCGCGGCTGAAGGCGAAGCACGGCGACATCGCGACGCTCAACGCCGCGTGGGGGAGCGCCTTTGCGGGATGGGACGCTCTGCTGGCCGCGCAGGCGAAGCCGCCTGCCGGCGCGGCGGAGGACTGCCGGGAGTTCTCAACGGTGCTGACGGAGGCCTATTTCAAGGGGGTTCGCGAGACGTTCAAGTCGGTTGCGCCGCAGAAACTCTACTTCGGTTGCCGCTTCGCCGGTTCCACCGATGCGGCGGTCCGCATGGCCGCGAAGTACTGCGACGTGGTCAGCTACAACATCTACCGGCATACGCTTGACGGGTTCAAACTTCCGGACGGAG
>CAYXFW010000295.1:0-4519 GCA_964464305.1 uncultured Verrucomicrobiota bacterium | reverse complement strand
CGTCACCGACAACGGCCCGGGCATCGTCCGCGCGCAGATTCCAAAGATCTTCGCGAAGCTGCTCTACGGATCGAAGTTCCACCGCCTGCGCATGTCGCGCGGCCAGCAGGGCATCGGCATCAGCGCCGCGGGCATGTACGGCCAGCTCACGACGGGCCAGTCAACGCGCATCCTGTCGCGCACCGCCAAGTCCAAGGCCGCGCACAGCATGGAGGTCCAGATCGACACGCGGGCGAACAAGCCGGTGATCCTGCGCGACGAGGAGACGGACTGGCGCCCCGCGTTCCCGAACCCCGACACGCCCGCCGGACCGCCCGTCCCGGCAGCCCACGGCACGAGCGTCTCGATCGAGATGGAGGCCGCGTACGTGAGGGGCCGGTTGTCGGTGGACGAGTTTCTCCAGCAGTGCGCCATCGTCAACCCGCACCTCCAACTGCACTACCGCGTCACCCTCCTGGCGCGCGAGAAGTCCGCCGAGCCCGCCGAAGCCTCCCCAACCGCCCCCCTACCGCCTACAGCCCACAGCCCACAGCCTTCTGCCGACAGCCTGCCGCCGACCGCGGCGTGGCAGACCTTCCGCCGCGCCGTGAAGGACCTCCCGCCGCCGCCGGGCGAGATCCAGCCGCATCCGCACGGGGTCGAACTCGGCGTGCTGATGCAGATGCTCAAGGACACGTCGTCCCGCACGTTGCGCGGGGCGCTCTCGAGCGATTTCTCGCGCGTCAGCGACCGCACGGCGCTGGAGATCTGCATGCGGGCCCGGCTGGAGCCGAAGGCCAATCCGACGCGCATCGCACACCGCGAAAGCGAGGCGTTGTTCAAGGCCATCGCCGAGACGAAGCTGATGCGGCCGCCGACGGACTGTCTCTCGCCGATCGGCGAGGAGGCGATCGTCGCGGGTCTCAAGAAGGAGATTCAGGCCGACTTCTACACCGCCGTCACGCGTGACCCGGCCGTCTACCGCGGCAATCCGTTCGTCATCGAGGCGGGGATCGCCTGCTCGCGGCCGGGCGAGAACGCGGACCAGGCGTCGGACGATCCCGTCCGCGTGCTGCGTTTCGCCAACCGCGTGCCCCTGCTCTACCAGGCCGGCGGCTGCGCGATCACGAAGGCGGTCGCCGGCGTCAACTGGAAGGCGTACGGCCTTGCCCAACCCAAGGGCTCGATGCCGGTCGGCCCGGTCGTGTTGATGCTCCACATGGCGAGCGTCTGGGTGCCGTTCACCAGCGAGAGCAAGGATGCGATCGCCGCGTACGCCGAGATCCTTCGCGAGGCCACGTTCGCGCTTCAGGAATGCGGGCGGCGCCTCTCCGTATTCCTCAGCCGCCGCCACCGCGAGGCCGAGGCGCTGCGCAAGCGGGACTATATGCAGCTCTACATCCCCCACCTCGCCCTCGGTCTCAAGGGCGTCCTGGCCCTCTCCGACCGGGAGGAATCCGACATCAAGCGCCGGCTCGAAAAAATGCTCGAGCGGACCCATCTCGACCTCTGAACCGGCCGGCTCGACCCTCGCGCGATGCGGTGATACCGTCCGTCTGAAGCAGGAACGAACGAAGACGTGAACCTTTTCCCGATCATCGCGGATACGATCGAACGCGATCCGGCGATCCTCGACCGGGCCGTGGAGACCCTTGAACACTGGGAAGCGGGCGGCATGGCCCCGGCCCCTCGTCTGGCGCAATGGCGCGATCTGCTCGGCGCGGCCCGCCGCACTGCCACCGGCTTGACGACCCTGCTTTGCGTGCTTCGGGACGACAGTCCCGGCGCGCGCCGGCTGAAGGATTTCGCCCCCTTCGCCGGAATCCTGACGCGGGAACAGCGCCGCACGGTGTTCATGTCATGCAGCTACGATCACTGACGCACTTACTGGAAGTCGTCCCATTGCCTGAGACCCAAGGCGTGCAGTGCCTGCATCCCTCGGACCTGGCCATCGTCGAACTCCGCCTGGGACGGCCCAAGGACATGGTCATGACAGCCGATCGGAGGAACCCGACCCGGAAGCGCGCGTGGGCCATGGCCGCCGCGGGGTGGGCCCTCGGCGCCGCCGCTTGGGGGCAGACACCCTCGACGGCCGCGCTCTCCAAGGCGCTCGCCCTGGAGAACCTTCCGGCCGTCCGTGCGGCGGTGGCCGATCTTCGCGAGGCGCTCGGAGCCCGGGCTGGCGAACCGGAGGCGGCCGACCGGTACACGCCCGTTCCATCCGACGCGGAACTGCTCAGCCCCGACGAGGCGCGTCGGGGCTTCACTCGCCAGTTCGCCGCCCTCGAGGCGCGGCAATGGTGGAAGACGGACGTCGATCCGACGAAGCTGACCGAGCCCCTGCGCGTGCCGGCGTCGTTCGTCGCCGGCAACGCGGCGATCGTGCGCGCGAAGCTGGACGGCGCGAAGCAGAGCCTGGCGATGGCCCGGGAGGCGGCCGAATTCCTCATGAAGGCGCAACGGCAGGCCGGCAGCGGCGTGTACCCGTTCCCCGCGGCGCGCGGCACGTCGAAGGCCCGGGCGATGGAGGCCGGCACGCGCCTGCTGGCCAAGGCGGAGAAGGCCGGCGATCTCGACTCCATGGTCCGGCACGGGTGGATCTTCGACGACCTGGGGGACGGCGGACTGCAGTTCGACAACGGCGAGTGCGGGTCGGCCCTGCTCGATCTCTACGACGTGACCAACGACGCGCGCTATCTCGCGTCCGCGCGAAGGGCCGCCGACTGGGCCGCGGCCCGGCCGCTGTGCCCCAACTGGAACTACAACAGCTTCAGCGTCCACCTGCTCGCCAGGACCTGCGCCGCCACAGGCGATGCAAAGTATCTGGAGTCCGCCGTTCGCAAGGCCCGTATCGGGGTGATTCCCGGCCAACTCGTCGACGGCCCGCGCGCCGGGCGATGGGTCGACCCGCACAACGCCCGGCCCGCCTACCACTACATCATGCTCCGCGCCCTCGCCCAACTCGCCGCTGTGATGCCGCCGCAGCACGCCAACCGGGAGGAGATCCTCCGCTCGCTGGCCCTCGGCCTGAAGGCCCGGAACACCGAAATTCTCCGCCAGGGCGTGATGAACAGGGACAAGGCCCTCGAGGCGCTGCTGCGGGTCCGCACGCTCCCGCACAGCGACGATGCCGTTCTGCGCGATACGCAGTCGGATGCCGCGCTGGGGGCCGTCGGGCGGCTCGTGTCTGCGGAAGCGCGCGGCGGCGGGATGCCGCTGGGCCCCGGCGAGTGGGGGCTTTTCCTCGAGTATTGCGCCGGCCAGCCCGCGCAACCTGCGGCCATCCGACAATAATCCGCGGTTCCGCCGCGTTGGTCGCCCACGAACGTCCGCCCCGGATCCGCGGTTCCGCGGCGGCATGGAGGCGCCGGCCCGCGAAGAATGGACTCCTGCTCCGACGGCGATCCGCGGTCGCGGCTATGGCTTTCCGGTGTCCGGCGCCGGGGCCGTCGGCGGCTCGCCAGCCTTACGCCAGGCGGACGGCTCGTGCCGGGCGAGCGCCTGCGCAACGGCCTCGACGCAGGCGGCGAGCATCTTCTCGCCGGTCTTGTGAATCGCGCTGTCCGTGCCCCACGAGCGCTCTCCCGATCCACCGGGCACGGGGATCCAGGCGCCGGGCAGGATCGAGAGCCAACTGGTCTCCCGGCGCGTGAGAGTCACCGGAGCGGATGTCTGTGGCCCCGCCGCCGGATCCGGACGCGTCACTTCGACGGTATAGAGGGTTTCATCCGAGGTCCGCAGGGGGTAGATGGTCAGCGTGATGCAGGAAACGCATCCGCCCAGGCCCATGGAGGAGTCGTAGGCCGTGCGCGTGACCGCAACCTCGACGGGGATGGCCCCGGGATCGAGCGAGAAGACATCCGGTCGCAACTTAACGGCCGCGGCCGCCAGTTTGACCGTCAGTTCCGCATTGCTGATCGCGACCACGCCGAAATCCGGGATGCCGCCGGATCCGATGTTGGTCACGGCGGAAAGCGTGGCGGCAGCGAGGGCGTACTTCGGCCCCTGGGCCTGCGCCGCTGGCTTGCCCGGCGTGGGCGAGGTGTCGATCCTGTACGACGCGCACCCTGAAGCCGCAACCGCAAGGCCGATCATGGCAAAGCCCCGGAACCGGATCCGTCGTGAGTCAGCGATCATCCCGATATCCTCCCCTTCCGTGCGGACGCCCCGCACCTGAATCCGAGTATGCCGGTCCTGCCCTGACGGTCAAGCGCCCCTTGCATTTCGCAAGTCCTCGCCTGCGGCGTTCGGCAACCCTCTCCGTCTCCGTCTTCGGGGAACTTCCGCATGGCCGCGATGGGTTGCGGAGAGGGCTTCTCGTGGCGAGGCTGCGCCACGCGTAGCCCGGGCGAGCCCAAGGGGCGAGGCCGGACGAAGCGTGGTGCCCGGGGTGGGAGTCGAACCCACACTCCTTGCGGAAGGGGATTTTAAGTCCCCTGCGTCTGCCGTTCCGCCACCCGGGCATGGAGGGGAGTTTCAAGTTTCAGGTTCCAAGTTGCAAGTGCGGGGAGGGGTCAGGTTTCAGGCGTCAGGCCGGGTC
>CAYXFW010000294.1:0-4527 GCA_964464305.1 uncultured Verrucomicrobiota bacterium | reverse complement strand
ACCCCCGGCACGGCGCGAGCCATCCGGCCGGCGCGAGGCGGGCGGCCAGCAGGGCCGCCAGCCGGCGCGCCGGTGTGATCGCGGCGACGAGATCCTCGAGGTACACGAGGCCCGGCAGGTCCGAGGGCGGCTTGATCTTCTCGAGGGCCGCGCGCGAGGAGAGGACCGTGTGCAGGCCCGACTGCCCGATGGCCGACCGGAAGGCCTCGGGCGAAACGCTGAAGTTGAGATTGACCGAGGTCTTCCGTAGCAGGGCGAGCGCGAGGTTCGCGAGGGCGCCGCCGACCGAGGGCGGCAGCAGGAGGCCGACCGCCTCCTGTCCGCGCGTGAGCGGCGCGATGCGCCGGGCGAGGGCGACGGCCCCGGCCAGGGTGTGACCGAAGGTCAGGCGACGGCCGCCGGTATCCGTCATGGCCAGTTTTGACCAGTTCCGCCGCGCGGCGGCGACGAAGGCGCGTCCGAGCGGACGCCGCGTGCGGCGGCGGTCGTCGAAGTAGTCGCAGGAGAGTTCCTGCACGGCTTGGCGGACCGCGTCGGCGGGCGTGTCGGAGGGCATGGGCCGGCCGAAGACGACGCCGACGGGATACGGAAGGCGGATCGGCACGCGCGCATGGAATCCGCGGTGGAAGTGGCTGAACACGCTGCCCCAGGTGCCGCCGATGTAGATCGGGACGATCGGATGGTCCGTGCCGCGGACGATCCGTTCGAAGCCGGGCTTGAACCCGCGCATCAGGCCGTTCCGCGTCAGCGCGCCCTCGGCAAAGATGCAGACCATGTAGCCGTCGTCCAGCGCCTTTCGCGCGGCGCGCAGCGATTCCACGATGCGCTTGGGCGGATCCTCCATCGCGATCGGGATGGACTTCATCAGCCGGAACAGGAACCGCAGCTTGTGCGTCTCGTAGATCGGCCGGTGCATCATGAACCGGATCCGGCGCTGCTGGCAGGCGAGAATGTGCAGGGCGTCCATGTACGAGACATGGTTGGCCACCAGCAGCGCGCCGCCGTCGACGGGCAGGTTCTCGATGCCGACGGCT
This sequence comes from uncultured Verrucomicrobiota bacterium, assembly GCA_964464305.1. Classification (GTDB taxonomy): domain Bacteria; phylum Verrucomicrobiota; class Kiritimatiellia; order PWTM01; family PWTM01; genus VGWF01. The sequence goes on along the minus strand of CAYXFW010000294.1, from coordinate 3,493 downwards.
CGGATCCGGTACAGCGTGCGCGTCAGCAGGACGGCGGCGAACCGCACGAGGAAGTCCGGCAGGATGCGCACGGTGTATACCGTCAGGACCAGCGTCAGCCCGCCCATGACGACAAAGCCCTGCGCGGGGGAAAAGTGCAGGCGATCGAACAGCAGCATCAGGGCCGCGGCGGCCAGCACGCCGATCCAGCTCAGGAAGCCGTTGGCCGCGAGCACCTCGCCCAACCGGTCCTTCGGACAGCGCAACTGGATGAACGCCTCGAGAGGCACGATGTAGAGCCCGGCGCTGAGTCCCGCCGCGACGATCGCGACGGCGGCGACCGGCCACTGCGTGATGCCGCCCATCGCGAGTGTCGCCAGCGCGAGCCCCAGCGCGCCGATCGGCAGGACGCCGAATTCGACGTTACGGCCGGACAGGCGCCCGGCGATCAGCGAACCGGTCCCGATGCCCAGCGCCGCCCCGAGGAACAGGAAGCCGCTGTCGACCTCGTCCAGCCCGAGGTGCCGCAGGCCGAAGGGGATCAGGTTGAGCTGGAGGTAGGCGCCGATCAGCGAGAAATAGGCGGCGGCGACGATGGCGAGCACCAGGTAGCGGTCGTGCCGCACCTCGCGCAGCGGGCGGATCACGTCGGCCAGGAAGAACCAGGACGGGCGCCGCGTCGACCCCGACGGCGGCACGCGGCCGATGCCGAGGCTGGCCGCCGTCCCCGCCACCGCGATGACGATGCACGCCCAGGCGGCCGCCGGAATGCTGCCGCCGGTCAGGCGCACGGCCGCCGGAGCGCCGAACGTGCCGAAGATGATCGCCAGGTAGGTCAGCGAAACGATGCGGCTATTGGCCAGCGACAACTGTGCGCGGTCGACAAGTTCCGGGATGATCCCGTACTTCGCCGGTCCGAACAGCGCGCTCTGGGCGGACATGAGGAAGAGCACCGCGTAGAGCATCGGCGCGGAGCCGGCGAGGAAGGCCGCCACGCCGAGGGCCATCACCACGATTTCAAGGGCCTTGGCGAGGACGAGGATCGTCCGCTTGCTGAACCGGTCCGCCAGGACGCCCGCCGCCGGTGTGAACAGGAGGAAGGGTAGCGCAAAGAGCAGGCCCGCATAGCCGGCCACTTGGCTGCTGTGAACGGCGCCGAGGGAACGAATGAGGAAGAAGGAGACGAGCAGCTTGAAGAGGTTGTCGTTGAGCGCGCCGAGGAACTGGGTGGCATTCAGCCACCGGAACGATGTCGACAGTGCGGGGCGCATCGGCGTGCGCGAACGGGGGCCTGTCGTCTACTTCTTCTTGGCTGCGGCCCCGGCGGCAAGGGTGAAGCGGACAATCTCGCCCGAGTCCATGTCCTTCACGATGTAGCTTCCGGCGCGCAGCCCCATGCCGCGATAGCGGCGTCCATTGACGGTGGTGTCGAAGCCGTCGGAGAAGTCGGCCTCGTACCCGTTGGCGAAACGGGCATGGTAGACGAACCTCTCGGCCTTGCGGGTGACGACGACCTGCTGAACGCCGATGTTGGCCACGCTGACCGAAGCGCCGAGCTGCCGGGTCTTGAACGCCGAGGGGATCGGCGGACGGGAGCGATATGGATCGAGCGCGAAGCCGGTCGTGGGATTGACGCCGGGCCGGGTCGTCAGATCGCCAACCGACTGGGATTCGTATTCCGTGGGATACCGGAGTTCGCGCGAGACCGAAATGCCCGGCATCACGGCCGTCCGCTGCTGGGCTTCCGCCGCCAAGGCCGTCATCCCAACCGCCGCAGCCACGCAGAGTCTAACGTTCACGGCGCTACCCTCCGTCCGACTAGCCAAGTGTACCACCGAGCGGCCCATGCCGCCAGCGCCATCGCCCGAATCCTCGGCTAAGCCTTTGGTATCCGGTGATCGTCCGTGTGAAGTACGCATGGATACGGCCGCGACCCTGCTTCGCGAGGACGCTTCGCAGGGCACGGCGGAGCGCGGCCCTCCAGGTCCGTTCCACAGAGATGCGCCCGGCTACAACGTTGCCTTATCCGTCTTCGTGGCGGCAGGGGATCGACGTGCCTGGCGGCGATTACTTCGCGTCCGGGGCGATGCGGATGGCCTGCCCACCGCGGGCCGGGAGGTCGATCCGCAGCGTGGTGGCGGATGTCACCGGGCGCCGGTCGATGCGCACCCGGGTGCGCGTCGTGGCCGCGGGATCGTCGGAGTAGATATGCGCCGTGCGGGCCGGGCCCGGGCCGAGGAACGCGAGCGGCACGTCGAAGGACCGCGCCGTGTCATCATTCATCGCGCCGATGAACCACTCGGCGCCGCGCCGGCGGGCGATGACCGCATACTCGCCAATGGCGCCGTGGAGGACCTTCGTGTCGTCCCACACGGTCGGCATCGCGTTCCAGAACTCGAGTTCCGGGTCGTCGCCGATCAGGGGCTGCGATCCGCCCGCGCCGCCCGTGGTCCGCGGCGCCGCCGGAGGGCGGTCGTACCAGAAAAGGAACTGCCAGGGGCTGAAGAGGCAGACGGGCTTGGCGAGTTGGTAGGCGTGCGAGGCGAGGCGGTCGACGCGGGCATCGTAGTAGCAGACCGTGTTATCCGCCGGGCCGGCCAGGTACCGCGTGAAGGCATAGGCCAGCGTGACGCGGTTGCTCGGGTTGCCCTCGTCGCCGTGGATGCCCTCGGCGGTCATCAGGTTGGGCCAGGTCCGGCTGTAGCCGGTCATGCGGTACTCGTCGTGCACGTCGAGCATGAAGCGCTGCGCGCCGGCCTTGCGGACCGCCTCGTGAAGCCACGAGGTCCATTTCTGCGGGCCGACATTGACGAAGCCGTACTTGATGCCGTCGATGCCCCAGGAGCGGTAGAGCGGGAGGATTTCGTCCAACTGTCGCTCCAGCGCGCGGCGGTTCACGTAAACAATGACGCCGATGCCGTGCTCCTTGCCGTAGCGGATGACCTCCTGCAGGTCGAGCGGGCCCTTGGAGCGCTTGGGATCGACCGTCACCGTCGTCGCGTCGGAGACGTCATCGTACTCGTGCCCATACCAGCCGGCATCGTATTCGATGAACTGCAATCCGCGCTTCACGGCGAAATCCACGCAGGCCTTGCCGCCCTGCGTCGTGAGGGTGACCTCGCGAATGACCTTGCCTGGACGGATCCACGACGTGTCGGCGATGGCGCAGGGGTCGTTCAGGTTCAGGAAGATGAAGTTGTTCTCGAGCAGCCTGCCCGGCGAGTCGGCGGCCATCACGACGCGCCAGGGCGTGGTCAGCGGCAGCGCGGCCTCGACCGGGCCGTCGAGTTTCGCGGCCAGCGCATGCGGCACGCCCTTCAGCGGCTCGAACTTCATGCGGGCGTAGTCGACCAGTTTCGCCTCGCCGATCGCGGCGCAGGGGCCCTCGCCGGGAGGACTGGAGGACCGCGTTCCACCGCGGCCGGCCCCGGCCCCCAACTCGACCACCAGCGGCCGCTCGCAGCCGGGCTTGATCGCGCTGAGCGGGACCTTCTCGTAGATGCCCTGCCCGGAG
>CAYXFW010000293.1:0-4531 GCA_964464305.1 uncultured Verrucomicrobiota bacterium | reverse complement strand
ACGCGATTGGTAGAAGTGTCGTGTCCGATCCTCGATCTTGCCTGTTCGGATGATTTTCATGGTGATGTTCCCCGGCGGCGGTCCGCAGGACGATGGACGAACCTCCGGTGGGTCGGTCGTGAGGGCCCGAACGGCAACAAAGCGGTTGAAACACTCATCGGCGGCGTGTGTTCGTGCCGCGATTCACGCTAGATGTAGCGAAGCTGTTCATTTAACGCCAGAGTCGGCAACAACCCATTGATCTACCTCGACCATCAAGCAACCGCGCCGACCGACGATCGGGTCATCGATGCCATGCTGCCCTGGTGGCGGGAACGTGCGGCAAACGCCCATAGCCCGCACGCCATGGGCCGTGCCGCGCGTGACGCCGTCGAGGATGCGCGCGACACGGTGGCGGCACTCATTGGCGCGGATGCGTCGGAAATCGTCTTCACATCGGGCGCGACCGAGGCCTCCAACCTCGCATTGCGCGGCATGTTGCGTCCTCGGCAGCATGTCGTGACGACGACCATCGAGCACAGTTGCGTGCGGGAAACGCTTGCTTCGCTCTCCCAGGACGGTCTGATCGTCACCGAAGTGGAGGTCAGTGCGGAGGGTCTGGTCGATGCCGATGCGATCGAAGCCGCTATCCGGCCGGAGACCCGGCTCGTTTCCGTGATGCACGTCAATAACGAGGTCGGGACCGTCCAACCCATCGCCGACATCGGCGCGGTCTGCCGGAGCAGCGGCGTCGTCTTCCATACCGACGCGGCGCAGGCCGTCGGCAAGATCCCCGTCGAAGTAGCCGGCATGAACATCGACCTGTTGAGCATATCGGCTCACAAGCTCTACGGACCCCAGGGAATAGGCGCGCTTTATTGCCGGAAGACCCTGCACTCCCAGCTTTCTCCCATCCTGACAGGAGGCGGCCAGGAGCGCGGCCTTCGTTCCGGAACGCTGCCGACGGCGCTTTGCGTCGGTTTCGGCGAAGCATGCCGGATCGCCGCTGCGGAGATGAGTGCCGAGGCTGGCCGGCTCGCCGCCCTGCGGTCGGTGTTTCTCGACCGCCTGCTGGCCATGCTCGACGGAGTCCGGGTCAACGGCTCGCTGGACGAGCGCATTCCAGGCAACCTGAACCTGACGTTCGCCGGCATCGACGCCGAGTCGCTGCTGTATCGGCTGGAGGATGTGGCGCTTTCCACCGGATCCGCCTGTTCATCGGCCGCGATCACTCCGTCCCACGTGTTGCTTGCGATGGGATCGGAGCAGGAAGCGGCGGAGTCGTCGGTCCGTATCGGGTTCGGGCGGAAGACGACGCGGGCCGAGGTCGAGACCGCGGCGCAGCGGATTTCGGACGAAGTGAAATCCTTGCGTCTTTCGTCCGTCTCGCCCAGGGTCGCGGCGTCGGGCGGAACCCGCAAGCGTAGCGGCCTCTAGCCTGGCGGTGTCACATGTCTGATCGCGAATACGAAGTCTTTTCCGGGCATGAATCCTTCGCCTGCCGCTACGGATGGCTGCCGAAGCTTCATGAGGCCCTGTTGGCGAATCCCGAACTGTTCGCGGACGACGACGCGGCCATCGTGTCGCTCGGCATCGGCAAGAACATGGTCAAGTCGATCCGGTTCTGGGGAGATGCATTCGGCCTTACGCGGACGTCGGGCCGTCAGGTGGTGCCGACGGCGTTCGGTGTCGCGCTTCTGGATCAGACGACAGGGCGCGATCCCTATCTCGAGGACAACGCGTCGCTGTGGCGGCTGCATTGGACGATTACCACCAACGCCAATCTGGGAGCCTGGAGCGCGGCCTTCATGGATCTTCCGGATACCGAGGTGCTGAAGGACACGTTCGTGAAGTCGGTCCAGGGCAAGGCCGTGTCGGCCCGCGGCGCCATCACGTCCGGCACTGTGGCCCAGCACGTCGACATCTTCCTGCGGACTTACGACGGCGGACGGACGACCGCAGCCGGCGTCGTCGAGGAGGGGCTGGGGTGCCCGCTGCAGGAACTGGGGTTGCTGGACGTGGTCGACGCCGGCGCAAGTCCCGTCCTGAGATTCAGGCGAGGGCCGAAGCCGGACATCGACGTCGCGACGATGGCCTTCGCGGTCTGCGGCTTCTGGCAGTCCGTCGCTCCCAACAGCCGGTCCATCTCCCTTCGGTCTCTCATGGTCGATCGCCGATCTCCCGGCGCGGTGTTCAGGCTGGACGAATCCTCGATGCACGGCGCGCTGCAGAAGATGGCCGAGTTAGCGGGCGGCTTCTCGCTCAGGGACGACGGGGCCGGCGGGGTCGATCTCGTCAGATCCGCCAACGCGCCCCTCAGCAAGCTGGAGGATGTCGCGTGGCATTGAAGAACACGAAGATTTCTGACCGCATTTCGATCGGACGCAGATATGTCCGTTCGGTGGACATGGGGCGGGATCTGGCCGATCCGAACGCTCTCGCCGGGTACGTGATCACGCCGTCGGTCCGCGACGCGCTGCATCGGATCCTCAGCGGCCTGCGCGGCGACTCGACCCAGCGGGCCTTCCGGGTGACCGGTCCCTACGGCGTCGGCAAGTCGGCGTTCGGACTGCTGCTCGCAAAGTTGTTCCTCGACCGCAAGGTCGGCAAGACCGGCGCCGCTCGGAAACTCCTGAGGGCGGAGGAGGTCGCGCTTCCGGAAACGCCACAGTACCTGCCGCTGGTCGTGATGGGGCGCCGGGCGAACTTCGCCGATTGCCTGCTCGCGGAGATAAGAAAGGCGCTCACCGGAGTGCGTGGCGCGAAGGCGTCCGCCCTCTCCAAGGACTGCGCGTCGCTCGAGGGGCAGCGCGCCAAGGGCGTCCGCAACGATACCGATGTGCTCGACATGCTCGGGCGTCTGTCGAGCGACATCAATCCCGGCGGCGGCGTCCTGCTGCTCGTCGACGAAATGGGGCGCTTCCTCGAATACGCGGCGCTCCACCGACGCGAGTCCGACCCGTCCTTCTTCCAGCAGCTCGCCGAGCGCGCCGGAGGCCTGCAGGACAATCCCCTCGCCGTCGTCGCGTTTCTGCACCATCGGTTTGCCGACTATGCCGCGGGTCTGGGAGAATGGGCGGAGGCGGAGTGGGTTCGCTCCGCCGAAAGGTACGAAGACGTCGTGCTGCACGATTCCACGGAGCAGACGGCCTTTCTGTTGGCGGAGGCGATCGTTCATCGCCCCGCCGAGACGGGTGACGTGGCGGCGAGGGCGCAGAAGCTCTACGGCGAAGCTTCGGTCCGCGGCGTGTTCACGACCCGGAAGAGCGAACTCGCCAAGATCGGGCCGCAGCTGTATCCGCTCCACCCGGCGAGCGTCGCATGCATAGCGAACATCGCGGGGCGCTTCGGACAGAACGAGCGGTCCGTGTTCAGCTTCCTGCAGTCGCTGGAGCCCCACGGCTTCCAGCGCTTCATCCACGACGCGAAACACGGTGCGGACGTCTGGTACACGCTTGCGGAGCTCTACGACTACGTCGCGGCCCTGGGCGACGTGCGTTTCAGGTCCGCCGACCGCGATCGCCGCTGGGACCTGCTGCGGAACGCCGTCGCGGAAGGCGGCGACCTGCCCGAGCTTGCGCTCCGCGCCCTGAAATGCGTCGGCCTGCTCGCCGTCCTCGAACCCACGCCGGGACTTCGGGCCGATCCGCCGACCGTTGCCTGGAGCCTGGGCGTTTCCGTCAAGGAGGCCGAACGGGCTCTCGGCGAACTCGTCGGGCGGAAGCTGCTGTATGTCCGCTCCCACCGCGAGGACTACAGCCTCTGGGCCAGCACCAGCGTCGATCTCGACGGCTGGCTGCAGCAGGCCCGCATCAAGACGCCGCAGATCCGGCGTCTCGACACCGTCCTGTCGGCGCTGCCTCCTTCCCGGCCCCTCGTCGCGCACAAGCACTATCACCGGACAGGCACGCTGCGGGCATTCACGGTCGTGCACTGGAACGGCGACGGAAAGCCGGGCGTGAAGCTCGCCCCCGACACCGACGGCGCCATCGTCGTCATTCCCGTCTATCCCGATCAGGAAATGCAGGAGGTGAGCGATTCGATCGCCGCTTCGACCGACGCCGCCGACGGCCTCACCGTGTACTGTCTGCGCCAGCTCACGGCTGCGACGCTGGTCGTCGCGTGGGACCTCGCACTGTGGCGATGGATCGAACAGAATTGCGGAGATCTGCGCGTCGACGATCTGGCCCGGCGCGAGGTCCGCAGCCGGATCGCGAGCGCGTCGGAGACGCTCCACGCCGCGCTCGAGCCCTTCGGTCGGCCTTCGTCCGACGGCGCGGAGGAGGTCTGGGTACACCGTGGCGCGCCGCTCGACGTGCCCAGCCGAAGCCATCTGAACCGCAAGTTGAGCGACATATGCGACGAGGTCTTCGCCGAAGGTCCGGTGCTACGGAACGAGTTGATCAACAGGGCACGGCTTTCGTCGGCAGCCGCGAGCGCCAGGATGCGTCTGCTCGAGGCCATGGTGTCCCACTCGGAACAGCCCTTTCTCGGGTTCTCCGGCGCTCCTCCGGAGCGGACGGTCTACCTTTCCCTTTTCCTATCCTCGAAC
>CAYXFW010000292.1:0-4540 GCA_964464305.1 uncultured Verrucomicrobiota bacterium | reverse complement strand
TCCAGCCGATCAGGCGCTCGGGCTTCTCGAAGTCTTCCTTCATCGTCTGCGGGAGCCGGAAGACATCGCCGGCGCGGTTGCAGAAGTAGAGGCGCGACTCGGACGGCTTGCGTCCGTGGCCGTCGGCCCAGAAGCCGTAGAAGTCCGGATGGGCGTTGACCGGCCGGCGTACGTAGGTGTGATTCATCGGGCTGTTCGTCGTCATCTGGCGCGCCATCGTCCACGTCGCGCCCGCGTCGGCACTCGTCCACATCGCGATCTCGCCGCCGGGGTTGTAGGGCTGCGGCCCCGGCTGCGTGGGCCCGATGATTCGCCACGCCGTGTCGCTCTCGATATAGATCGGGCCGGTATCGTAGTTGTTGCCGGACACGATACCGGTGAAGGTCTCGATCCACTCCGTGCCGGTCCAGCGCACGGTGCGCCATTCGCGCGGGCCGTTTTCCGGGCCGGACTGGTACCCCTTGCTGAGTACGAAGAGCACGATCGGGTTGCCCTTGGAGTCGAACTGCACGTCCTTGATGTAGACGTTGCGTCCCCGGCTCTCGTAGTCCAGCACCCGCGCCGGGTTGACCTTGTCCGCCAGGGGGAGGTCCAGCGTCCGGCCGTCCGCGGTCGTCCACGTCCCGCCGAAATCACCGGACTCCATGTAGTAGATGTTGGTGCGATAATTCAGTCCCTTGCCCTTGGGATGCAGGTTGAAGGCCACGCCGGTCTTGCGTTGCTTCCACGTCGCGCTGATCTGGTAGTGCCCCTCGCCGAAGTAGGCGAGCTGCCGCCGCTCGCTCCAGTCCGTTCCCTCGGGGCTGCCGGTCATCATGTAGTTGCCGCGGCCGGCGACGTACCAGGTGTGGAGGAACAGGAACCCGCGGCCGGGATAGTACATGGGCTGCGGATAGGAGAAGTTTCCGGTCCACACGCACTCGAAGGCGTCGATGTCGTGCGGCCGGACGCTGCGGGAGATGCACGACGGACGGTCGCGTCCGTGGCTGCTGGAGAAGATCCAGATGCGCCCCGCGTCGTCGAGGTTGATCACGGGGTTGTCGTGGGCGTCGTCGGTCAGCTTGTCGAGCAGCAGGGTGGGGCGCGCCACGCGGCCGGTCTTGTGATCGAAGTACGAGACCATGTGGAGCAGCGTGCTGTTGGTCGCGTCCGTGCCGCCGTAACAGAAGAAGGTCTTGCCCGCCGTCTCCGAATACCACGCCATCGGGATGTGCTTGGCACAATAAGTGCCGAGCCCACCGCTGTACTTATAGACGTATTCGTCGTTCGAGGGCTGGTTGAAGTACCAGATGCCGCGGAAACCGTCAGCCTTGCGGTTGACGAGCCGGAGCTGGCCGGGCTGGCGCTTCACGGTCCCGGCGCCGCGGGCGACGGCATTGGAAGAACCGTGGGCCGTCGCGCCATCCAGCCGGATTCCGTCGCCCGTCGGCGCGGCCCTCGCGCCGGCGGCCAGGACGAGTGTCAACAACCCCAGCTTCCATGCATTCATGTCATGCGCCTTGGGATCCCGTGCACGGACCGAGAAGCACCGCGAGCGAGTGCGGCGGAAGCGCGAGGAGCGCGTCGTGCACGGTGGGCGCCGGGTCGGCGGTGGCGATCTCGAGGGTCCACGCGCCCGCGGGGAGCCCAAAACGGGCACCCTCCGTGCCGCCGTTGATCAAAACCAGAAGATCGGGTCCGTCCGCCTCTGCGCCCGTGCAGCGCGCGCAGCCGCTGAGGCGCATGCCGAGAGCCTTGCCGGCGTGCCAGTCCGGCACGGCGCCGTCGGGGCCGATCCATTGGACATCGGCCGGCGCGCCGTGCTCGCCATGGCCGGTGAGAAACGTTTCGCGACGCAACGCGGGATGGCCGGCACGAAGCCGGATGAGCCGGCGCGTGAAGTCGAGCAACCCGGCGTTGCGGTCCGCGAGGGACCAGTCGACCCATGAGATCTCGTTGTCCTGTGCGTAGGCGTTGTTGTTGCCGCGCTGGGTCCGGCCCAGCTCGTCGCCGGCGAGCAGCATCGGCACGCCCTGGGCGAGGAACACGGTCGCGAGCAGGTTCCGCTGCTGCCGCAGCCGCCGGGCCTCGGTGGCGGGGTCGTCCGACGGCCCCTCGATCCCGCCGTTGAACGAGTGATTGTGCTTCTCGCCGTCCGCCCCGCCCTCGCCGTTCGCCTCGTTGTGCGGGTGCGCGTAGCGGACGAGATCGGCCAGCGTGAAGCCGTCGTGGCACGCGACGAAGTTGACGCTGGAGAGCGGGCCGCGCGGATGGCGCCGGTAGAGGTCGGAACTTCCCGCCAGCCGGGTCGCCAGGAGGCCGAGCATGCCGGGATCTCCGCGCCAGAAACGACGCACGTCGTCGCGGAACCTCCCGTTCCATTCCTGCCAGTTCATGCCGGGGAAGGCGCCCACCTGGTAGAGGTTGGCCGCGTCCCACGGCTCGGCGATGAGTTTCACATGCTGCAGGACCGGATCGTGGGTGATCCGCGCGAGCAGCGGCGGATGCGCCATCGGGCGGCCGTCCGGTCCCCGCGTGAGCGCGGAGGCCAGATCGAACCGGAACCCGTCGACGTGGAACTCGCGAACCCAGCGGCGGAGACTGTCGACGATCAACTCCGTGACCTCGGGCTGGTTTGCGTTGACCGTGTTGCCGCAACCGGTGAAGTCGGCCGTTTCGCCCGAGCCGGCCTTCAGGATGTAGTACAGCGACCGGTCGAGGCCCTTGAACGACAGGACCGGACCGTGGCGATCGGTCTCGGCGGTGTGGTTGAAGACAACGTCGAGAAGGACCTCGATTCCCGCCGCGTGCAGCGCGCGGACGAGATCGCGGAATTCGTCGACCGCCGCCCCGGGGGTGTGCCCCGCAGCGAAGCGCGCGTTGGGCGCGGACCAGGCGACCGGACTGTAGCCCCAGAGGTTGCGCAGGGCGCGGCGGCGTCCGTTTTCGATGAAGAACTCCATCTCGTCGAACTCCTGCACGGGCATGAACTCGACCGCCGTGACGCCGAGACTGTGGAGATGCGGGATCTTCTCCACGAACGCGGAGTACGTTCCGGGCGCTGCGGTGCAGGATGAGGGATGCGCGGTGAAGCCCCGGACGTGCGCCTCGTAGATCACGGTCTCCCTCAGCGGCGTGTTCGGCGGTCGGTCGCCGCCCCAATCGTAGCGGGCGTCGTCGACGACGAGGCCCTTGGGGAACGCCGCCCCGTGGCGCGGCCAACGGCCGGGCGTGAGCCCGGTGGTTTCGCCCCAACGGCGCGGCGTGGCGACGGCGGCGGCGCAGGGATCGAGCAGCCATTGTGCGGAGTCCGCGCCCGGGGCTTCGACGCGGTAGACGTAGGGCGTTCCGTGTCCGGCGCCGGGCACGCGAGCGGACCACAGGTCGCCGCTGCGTTCGAGCGCGATCTCCCGGGACGGCCGGTCGTCGTCGGCGACGTCGAACAGCAGCAGCCAGACGCGAGCGGCCGGCGAGCAGCGGAGGACGAAGGTGGCGCGGTCGCGGTCAACGAAGACGCCGGGCCGCAGCCCCGCGGAATCGCAGTCGGACGCTGGGGTGGGGGACGTCACGGCGCGGCGGCGGTCATGGACGGCGCGTCCGGCCGCGGCGCATCGCGCGCGGGATCCCAGTACGGCGAGATGCGGCGCAGCGCCCGCACGATGTCCGGGAAGACGGTGGCGATGCGGTCCACGTCGGCCTCCGTCGTGTACCGGCTCAAGCTGAACCGGACCGAGCCGTGCACCGCCGTGAACGGAATGTGCATGGCGCGGAGCACATGCGAGGGCTCCAGCGAACCCGACGTGCAGGCCGACCCACTGGAGGCGCAGATGCCCGCGGCATCGAGTTCGTTGAGGATGCTCTCGCCCTCGATGTAGTGACACGCGAGATTCAACGTGTTCGGCAGCCGTGGAGCCGCGCCCCCGTTGATTTCAAGGCAGGGGATGTTCCTTCGCAGGGCGGCCTCCAAACGGTCCCGCAGCGCCGCGAGGCCGCCCGCCTTCGGCAGATGCTCCCGGGCGAGGTCGCACGCGCGGCCGAGCGCGACGATGGAGGCGACGTTCTCCGTCCCCGCGCGGCGCCCGTTCTCCTGGTGTCCGCCGATCAGCAGCGGTCGCACCGCGGTGCCCCGGCGCGCGTACAGCGCGCCCACGCCCTTCGGCGCGTGCAGCTTGTGGCCGGAGAGGGAGAGCAGGTCGATGCCCGGCAGCGCGGCGAGGTCGATCGGGATCTTGCCGGCCGCCTGCGTGGCGTCGGTGTGGACGAGAATGTCGGGCGAGGTCTCCTTGACGATCCGCGCGATGTCGGCGATGGGGAAGATGACCCCCGTCTCGTTGTTGGCGAGCATGACGCTGACCAGCAGCGTGTCCGGGCGCAGTTCGCGGACGAGGTCGCGCAGGTCGAGGCGTCCCTCGCGGTCCACCGGCAGAACGGACAGAGCGTACCCCTCGCGCTCGAGGTCGCGGCAGACTTCCAGCACGGCGGGGTGCTCGACCGAGGTCGTCACGAGGTGGCGTCGCGTGGGGCGCGCCCGCGCGGCGCCGCGGGGGGCGGTGGTGTTTGC
>CAYXFW010000291.1:0-4554 GCA_964464305.1 uncultured Verrucomicrobiota bacterium | reverse complement strand
TCCGCGACAGCACGCAGCCAGTCTGCCGGTCCAGCGGGTGCGTGCAGAGCACGTTTGTCCGGCCGCCCCATTCGGCGCGCAGTCCGGGACTCATGGCCTCCCCGCAGACCGCGATCGTCCAGCCGGGAAGCGCAGTATCCACGGCCGGCTGGATCTCCAGCCCGGGCACCCACGCGATCCGGGCCTTCTCGGCCTCCGTGAAGAGGCTGCCGGCGGTCGGCCCCGGCGCCCAGCTCAGCTCCAAAGGGCTCGGGCGCGGCGTCCGCACGGGAATCGCGAACACATCGCCCCCGGCGCCCGTCTCGATGCGCCCGCCGTACTTGACGACGATCTGGCGCGCCAGCTTTTCGCAGACGTCCAGAAGGCGCGGCACGTTGTAGGCCGTGTGGTTGAAGACATTCGTCTCGCTCAAGCCCGTGGCGAACCGTGCGGGCAGCTTCGAAAATCCCATCGTGGTGAACAGCACGCCGGCGGAGCTCGACGGGTTGCAGTCCGAGTCCTGCCCGCCGCGGCAGGAGATGACGATGGTCCGGTCCGGATCGCGCCGGCCGTGGAGGAGACCGAGAAGGACGTACGCCCCGTTGATCTTGCAGTCGATGCCGCCGTTGGAGGCCTTCTGGTACACGGGGTCGTCCCGGTACTTCTTCTGGCACTTCGCCCACGTCCCCTCCCAATCGTCGGGCGCGGCCCGGTACCAGGCGATCAGGTCGCGGACCATTTCGGCATACTGGCTTTCCGCAGGGATCGCGCGCAGCCCCGCCTCCGCAAGGGCCACGGGGTCATTCTCGAAGAACGCCTCGGCATACAGGGCGCCCATGAACTGGCCGGCGTAGAGTCCGTCGCCGTAGTTCATCATCCGGCCGAACGTCTCCCCGAAGTCGATCGCAGCCTGCGGCAGGCCCGGGGCGATCAGACCGGAGAAATCGGCCTCGATCTGGTAGTCGATGTCGTTCGGACACTTGTTAAATGACGGATGCCCGGAGTCCGGCGGGGCGATGCCGCGGCGCAGATTGTCCCTCCCTGCCTTGTTGGCACACCAGAGGCGGTAACCGCTGTTCGCGAAGTCGATGCCGGCCTGTCGCGCCGTCGCGGCGAGACCGCACTGTTCCAGCGTCCGGAGAAAGGTCATCTCGACGTAGAGATCGTCCTGCGCGAACGCATGGTTGATCTTCTCCGGCGTCCACACGGGCACCTTGTCCGCCGGGATGATCTGGTCCTTCCACTTGAACTCGGTCGGCGCACCCCACGAAACGCCCGCAATCTGGCCGACCCACCCGGCCTTCATCCGGTCGCGGTATTCGGCGACGGGCAGCCTTCGCCACGAATTATCGTCCGCGGCACCGGCCACCGACGCGGCCGCAACGATCCCCGCCAGGCAGAACCATCTCATGGTGTTCTCCGGAACGGTTTGATTTCGACGGTGTCGGTCTTGTGGCGGAGGGCCTCCTCGTGGATGAGCCGGTAGAGGTCCTCCATGAACCGGCGGTTGAGCCCCCGGGCGGCGCCCTCCCGCGCGAGGGTCTCGAGCGTGGCGGCGAAGCGGTCGGCATTGAACATCGCGACGTTGGCCTCGCGTTGGACGAGCGCGATGTTGCGCGCCACCCCCATCCGCGCGGCGAGGCGGCCGATGATCTCCCGGTCGATTTCGTCGAGATCGTGCCGCAGCGCGCCGATGCGGGCGCGGTACTCGTCGCTGCCGCTCGACCGGTTGCGCCGCTCGAGTCCCGCCATCATTTCCGCGAACGCGGCGGGCGTCAGTTGCTGCGCGGCATCGCTCTTCGCGCGCTCGGGGCAGCAGTGGATCTCGATCATGAACCCATCGAAGAGCAGGTCCAGCGCGTTCTGGCAGATCGCAGCCAGCGGTCCGACGCTGCCGCAGATGTGGCTCGGATCGCACAACAGCGGGATCCCCGGCGCAAGGCGGCGCAGCTCGAGCGGGATCCGCCAGATCGGCTCGTTGCGGTACGGGCCCGGCGACTGCGTCGAGAACCCGCGGTGGACGGCCCCGAGGCGCGTGACGCCGGCATCCGACAGCCGCTCCAGCGCGCCGAGCCAGAGCTGGACGTCGGGATTGATCGGGTTCTTGACGAGCACCGGGACCGTCGCGCCGCGCAGCGCCGCCGCCAGCTCGCTCACGAGGAACGGGTTGGCCGTCGTCCGCGCGCCGATCCACAGGATGTCGATACCCGCGTGGAGCGCATAGCCGACGTGGACCGGCGTCGCAACCTCGACGGCGACCGGCAGCCCGACGGCGCGGCCTGCGTCCTTGACCCACGCCAGCGCCGCGCGTCCCGCGCCCTCGAACGACCCGGGCCGCGTCCGCGGCTTCCAGATGCCCGCCCGCAGCACGTTGACCTTCTGGCCGACGAGCCCGCGCGCCGTCTCCATCACCTGCTCCGGGGACTCCGCGCTGCACGGGCCAGCGACGACCATCAAGTCGCCCTCGGGAATCCCCCACTCGCTCAGCGGCCGCGGACTCAACGGTGCCATGGGATGCTACGCCTTGGTGGCGGTCGCCCGCGCGCGCAGGCGGAGGGCCTGCAGGCGGATGAAACCGGTCGCATCGGACTGATCGTATCCGCCCGCACCCTCGAAGGAGGCGATATGGGGATTGTAGAGCGACCGTGGGGCCTTGCGGCCGACCACGGTGCAGTTCCCCTTGTACAGCTTCACGCGCGCCGTGCCCGTGACGACCGACGCGGCATGGTCCATCGCCGCCTGCAGCATCTCGCGCTCGGGGGCGAACCAGAACCCGTAGTAGACCATTTCGGCGTACCGCGGGACGAGCGAGTTCCGAAGGTGCAGGACCTCGCGGTCCATCGTGAGCTGCTCGACTGCCTCGCGCGCCCGGTGCAGCACGGTGCCGGCCGGAGTCTCGTAGACGCCGCGGCTCTTCATGCCGACGAACCGGTTCTCGACGAGATCGATCCGCCCCACCCCGTGCCGCCCGGCGATCTTGTTCAGGGTCAGCATGACCTTGAGCGGATTCATGCGCCGCCCGTTCACCGCCACCGCATCGCCGGCCTTGAACTCGATTTCCACGTACTCGGCCCGGTCCGGCGCATCCTCGGGGTCGACGCTCAGCTTGAAGATGTCCTTCGTCGGCTCATTCCACGGATCCTCGAGGATCCCGCCCTCGAAACTGATGTGCAGGAGGTTCCGGTCCATCGAGTACGGCTTCTTCGCCGACGCCTCGACGGGGATCCGGTTCTTCGCGCAATACGCGATCATGTCCGCCCGGCCCTGAAACTGCTCCCGGAACCGCGCCTCGCGCCACGGCGCGATGATCCGGATGTCCGGCTGTAGCGCAAAGGCGGTCAGCTCGAACCGCACCTGGTCGTTCCCCTTCCCGGTCGCCCCGTGCGCGATCGCCTCCGCCTTGTTCTCCCGGGCGATCTCGACCATCCGCTTGGCGATCAGGGGGCGCGCAATGGAGGTGCCGAGCAGGTAGCCCGACTCGTAGACGGCGCCGGCGCGCAGCATCGGGAACACGAAGTCGCGCGCGAACTCGGCCCGCAGGTCCTCGATGTAGACCTTCGACGCGCCCGTCCGCTTCGCCTTCTCATCCAGGCCGTCCAACTCCTCCTCCTGCCCGACGTCCGCGCAAAAGGCGATCATCTCCGCCCGGTAGGTCTGCTTGATCCACTTCAGCAGCACCGACGTGTCCAACCCGCCCGAATATGCCAGTACGATTTTCATCCGTGTCTCCCGCTGGGAAAGAAGTCCTTGTACCGCCCCCCGCCCCCCGATTCAAGTCCGTCAAACCTGACAGCGCGATCTCCGGACAGAGCCAGAAGAAGGATCGGACACAAAACACGCCGGGAGGCCGGCCCCAAAGGTCAAAACGCTACGACCCCAGATCGGGCGAATCTGCGCCGCCAACTCGGCCCGTAACACCTCTGCGCGCCGCCTTATCCGTGAGCAGGATCGTATCGATACGCGGTCATCACCCCATCCTCGGCAAAAGAGACCGTGCACATTTCCGGGACAAAGCCGCCCGAGATGTCGATGACCGCAGTGTATGTCACCCTGACAGCAGTCCTCGCGCCATCGCGAAATACCTTCGCAGGGGAACTGATGTCAGCGCAATTGCCACCCGGCGCGCATCTTACCTCCGTAAGAACCCTGCAACTGGCAAAGACTCTTGAGACCTCAGCGGTCGTCATGCCAGCCGCAAGTCGCATTGAGAGCGGTTCAATGACTGGCCGTGGCGCGCTGCAGCCCACAACTAGCATGGTGGCACTGTAAGCGAGAGCAACCGCAATTGTGGAGGCATGGTTCACTGTGCACCTAGCGGGTGCTTGCGTTTGGGGAAGAGGGGTCGCATCTATTTGTAAGTTTGTCCTCCCCGTATGTCATCTTCGCGGCGTCGCGTCTCTTCGGCTGCCAGATTTGCATTCCGTCCTCCGCGATCTTCAGCGCCGTGACCGCAGGCGCCACACTGATAGAAACACTGCCCGGCCAGGGCGGGTGAGTCAAGAGGCAGAGGGACAGAGAAGCAATCCCGTCCAAGGGTTGGAAGGATGGAAGGTCGGGTTATCCGAACCTTGGACG
>CAYXFW010000290.1:0-4559 GCA_964464305.1 uncultured Verrucomicrobiota bacterium | reverse complement strand
ACAGGACGGAGACGCGACGATGAGCTTGTGTGATCCCGTGGCGGACATGTTCAACCGCATCCGGAATGCCGGACAGGCGCTTCACGACACCGTGGATGTGCCGTATTCCGGACTGAAGGACGAAATCTGCCGCGTGCTGAAGCGCGAGGGGTTCATCCGGGATTACGCCACGGAGGGGGACGGCAGCGCGAAGGCGCTGCACGTTCACCTGAAATACGACAAGGCCGAGGGCGCCGACCGGATCCATGTGATCCGGGGCCTCCAGCGCGTGAGCAAGGCGGGATGCCGCCAGTACGCGTCCGCAACGAAACTTCCGCGCGTCCGCAGCGGCACGGGCATGGCCATCCTGACCACCTCGAAGGGGCTGATGACGGACCGCGACGCGCGGCGCCAGTCGGTCGGCGGCGAGGTGCTCTGTCATATCTGGTAGCGCGGCGGGGGAAACGGGGAATCAATCATGTCGAGACTCGGGGATCAACCGGTGGCCGTGCCTGCGGGCGTGAGCGTCGCCATCGACGGCGCGCGCGTGACGATCAAGGGGCCGAAGGGCGAAATGTCGCTGACCTGCCCGGACGGGATCGCGGCCGCGCTGAACGGCGCCATCCTGGTGGTGTCGCGGCGCGACAATTCGCAGCCGCAGAAGCGCCAGCACGGCACGACACGGTCGCTGCTCGCGGGCATCGTCACCGGCGTGCATGAGGGGTATGTGAAGGTGCTCGAGATCCAGGGCGTCGGGTTCCGCGCGCAGGCGCAGGGCCAGAAGCTGACGATGAGCCTCGGGTACTCGCATCCGATCGAGTTTCAGGTTCCGGCCGGGCTCAAGCTCGAGGTGCCGGACCCGACCACGGTCCGCGTCAGCGGGTGCGACAAGCATCTCGTGGGCGAGACCGCGGCGCAGATCAGGAATTTCTACCGGGCCGAGCCCTACAAGGGCAAGGGCGTGCGGTACAAGGGCGAACACGTACGGCGCAAGGCCGGCAAGACGGTGGCGTAAGCATGAAAGTCAAGACCAAGGCAGACTATCGGGTGCGGCGTCATCTCCGGCTGCGGAAGCGGATTCATGGAACCGCGGAGCGGCCGCGCATGAGCGTCTTCATGAGCCTGCGGCATGCCACCGTGCAGTTCATCGACGACGCGGGCGGGGCCACGCTGGCCTCGGTTTCGACGCAGGCGGGAGACTTGAAGGCCTTTGCGGGCCGGGTCACCCTGGCGGCGGCGAAGAAGGTGGGCGAGGCGGCCGCCGGGGCTGCGAAGGCGCGCGGGATTGCGGCGGTCGTGTTCGACCGCGGTGGATTCCGGTTCGGCGGGCGCATCCGGGCGCTGGCCGATGCCGCGCGGGAAGCCGGACTGAAGTTCTGACGCAGGGGCACACGCGATGATCGGAAAGAAACCGTTTGGGGACAGGGATGGGCGGCGCGGCTCGGACTCCGGCATGGACGAGCGGGTCGTCTTCGTCAACCGTTGCGCCAAGGTGGTCAAGGGCGGCCGGAGGTTCAGCTTCAGCGCTCTGGTCGTCGTGGGCGATCGCAAGGGGCACGTCGGCTTTGCGCTGGGCAAGGCGAACGAGGTCGCCGACGCCATCCGCAAGGGCGGAGAAGTGGCGCGGCGTTCGCTGATCACCGTGCCGATGCGCGATCGGACGATCCCGCACGAGATCGAGGGGCGGTTCGCGGGCGGCCACGTCATGCTCAAGCCGGCCTCGGCGGGCACCGGCGTCATCGCCGGCGGCGCCGTGCGCGCGATTCTGGAGCTGGCCGGGGTTCGCGATGTCCTTGCGAAGTCCAAGGGCAGCGACAGTCCGCTCAATGTGACCCGCGCCACGGTCGCGGCCATCCAGGGTCTGCGCCTCTACGAGGATATTCACGCACTGCGCGCCGGCGGCGCCTGAGCGATCCGGGGAAACCGACATGAGACTGCATGATTTGAAGAATGTTCCGGGCGCCCGCAAGGCGCGCAAGCGCGTCGGCCGCGGCGAGTCGTCCGGGTCGGGCAAGACCTCCGGGCGCGGCGCCAAGGGTCAGGGCTCCCGCGCGGGCAGCCACTGGCGGCCGACGTTCGAGGGCGGCCAGATGCCGCTGATCCGCCGCATGCCGAAGGTCGGGTTCACGCCGCCGACGCGCGTCGCCTACCTCGCCGTCAACGTCGGGGATCTCGCCGCGTTCGATGCCGGCGCCACCGTGGATGTCGCCGCGCTCCGCGCGGCCGGACTCGTCCGGGGGCCGGCCAATACGCGGGTCAAGGTCCTCGGGACCGGGGATCTGGCCGTCAAGCTCGCCGTGCACGCCCACGCCTTCAGCGCCGCGGCGCGCACGAAGATCGAGGCGGCCGGCGGAACCTGCGAAACGGTCGCCTGACCGGGGAACGGCGCATGCTCTCGGCGTTCACGAACAGCTTCAAGATCCCGGAACTCCGGCAGCGCATCCTGTTCACACTCGGGCTGATCTTCGCCGTGCGAATCACCGCCTGCGTGCCCGTGCCCGGGGTGGACTACAACGCGCTGCGCGAGATCATCGACGAGATCCAGAAGCAGGCCGGGGGCGGATTCCTCGGCCTGTACGATCTGTTCACGGGCGGCGCGATGGACCGGTGCGCCGTCGGCGCGCTGGGGATCATGCCCTACATCAGCGCGTCGATCATCCTTCAGCTCATGACCGCCGTCGTGCCCGCGCTCGAGCGCCTGGCGCGCGAGGGCGATTCCGGTCGCCAGCGGATCACGCAGTACACGCGCTATCTCACCGTCGTGCTGTGTCTCGTGCAGGGCGCCGCGCTCGCGATGGCCATGCTGCATCCGCAGGCCACGTTCGGCATGGACCGCGACATCGTCCACATGGAGTCGCGATTCGGGTTCCTCGTGATGGCCGTGCTCACGATGACCACGGGCACCATGCTCCAGATGTGGCTCGGCGAGCAGATGACCGCGCGCGGCATCGGCAACGGCATCTCGCTGATCATCACGATCAACATCATCAGCCGCCTGCCCGGCGCGGTGAGCCAGACGATCGCCATGTTCCAGCCGGTCGGCGACGAGCGGCAGTTCTCGATCTTCCACCTGGCGCTGATGCTGATCCTGATCTTCCTGGTGATCGCCGGCACCATCGCCGTCACGCAGGCGCAACGCAAGATCCCGGTCCAGTACGCCAAGCGCGTCGTCGGCCGCAAGGTCTACGGCGGCCAGAGCACCTACATGCCGCTGCGCGTCAACTACGCCGGCGTGATGCCGATCATCTTCGCGCAGTCGATCCTGATGTTCCCGCCGAAGGTCTTCCGGGCGATGCCCTGGGGCTGGGCCAAGGACTTCGGCGCCGCGATCGACTACGGGACCGGCGCGTACATGGGTCTCTATACCCTGATGATCCTGTTCTTCTCCTATTTCTGGGTCGCGACGCAGTTCAACCCGGTCCGGATCGCCGACGACCTGAAGAAGTACGGCGGCTACGTCCCGGGCATCCGCCCGGGCACGCCGACGGCGGAATTCCTCGATTTCACCATGACCCGGGTGACGCTGGCCGGCGCGATCTTCCTGACCGTGATCGCCGTGTTCCCCTCGCTCATGCAGCAGCATCTCGGCATCCCGTGGATCGTCGCCTCGTTCTTCGGCGGCACCAGCCTGCTCATCGTGGTCGGCGTCATGCTCGACACGATGCGTCAGGTCGAATCGCAACTGCTCATGCGCCACTACGACGGCTTCCTGAAGAAGGGGAAGCTGCGGAGCCGGCGTTGACGGGATCCGCGCCCGCCGCGGAAGGAACGTTCTCATGAAGGCCATCATCTTGCTGGGCGCCCCGGGCGCCGGGAAGGGCACGGTTGCCGCGCAGTTGAAGGCGTCGACCGACTACCTGCACGTCTCGACGGGCGACATGCTCCGCGAGGCGGTCAAGGCGGGCTCGCCGGTCGGACGGCAGGCGAAGGCGTACATGGAGAAGGGCGAGCTGGTTCCGGACGCCGTCATTCTCGGCATTGTGCGCGAGCGCATGGAGCGCGAGCCGGCGACGGCGAAGTACATGTTCGACGGATTTCCGCGCACGGTCGAGCAGGCGACGGGGCTGGACGACCTCCTCGCGCAGTTCGGGGCGAAAGTGGATGGCGTGTTTCTGCTCGATGTGCCCCGCGACGTGCTTGTCGACCGGCTGTCCGGCCGGCGCGTCTGCCGGCAGTGCGGCGCGGTGTTCCATGTGCGGAACATTCCGACGAAGGTCGACGGCGTCTGCGACGCGTGCGGCGGGCAGACCTACCAGCGCCCCGACGACAGCGAGGCGACGGTGGTGAACCGGCTCGAGGTCTACCGGCGGCAGACGGAAGGTCTGATCGCCTGGTACCGCGGGCGCGGCACGCTCTTTGAGATCGAGGCGGCCGGCGTCAAGGAGGACACGCGGGACCGGGTCCTGCGCGTTCTCGCCGGGCTGTAAGTGGCGATCGCGATCAAGACGCCCGCGGAACTGGACCGCATGCGCGCCAGCGGGCGGCTGACGGCCCGGGTCCTGGCGGCCGTGGCGCGGGAAGTCCGGCCGGGCGTGACAACGCGGGAACTGGACCTGTGCGCGCGGGACCTGATCGCGCGG
>CAYXFW010000289.1:3157-4585 GCA_964464305.1 uncultured Verrucomicrobiota bacterium | reverse complement strand
GCTCGATACTCACGCGAGGATGGCCCTGGAGGGCGCCGCTCTGTCGGCGCCGTACGGAAGCCACTCGACGCAACCGAAGTGCTTTGTCGAACGTCGGCAGGTGTTGCGTAGGTGGACGTGGGCGTGGGCGGCGGCAAATGGTCTGGACTTGCGGAAGATGCGGGTGCAAGGTTCGGGGCAATCGAGTCCGGGCCCGGCGGCCGGGTCGCCATGGCCGGTTCCGGTATTCGAAGGAGAAGACGCTGATGACGAACCTGCGATCGAACGGACAGGCTGGGACCTCCCGGAGAAACTTCCTCAAGCAGGCGGCCCTTTTCGCCGCGGCGCCGGCCTTTCTGCCGTCCCTGTCGCGCGGGGGGAGCGGACCGAACTCCCGCGTGACGATGGCGATCCTCGGCTGCGGCAACCAGGCCGCGGAGGATCTCAAGTCGTGGCTTCCGCTTCCGAATCTGCAGATCGTCGCGGTCTGCGACGTCAACCGCGCCAGCTACGGCTACAAGACCCCGCAGCAGTTCCTGGGCCGCGAACCGGTCCGCGACCTGATCAACGCGCACTACGCCAAGGGGACGGAGTCCGGCGCGTGGAAGGGCGTCGACGTGTACACGGATTTCCGCGAGATCCTCGCGCGGAAGGATATCGACACCGTCGCGGTGATCACGCCCGACCACTGGCACACGATCATGACGGTCCGCGCGGCCGAGGCAGGGAAGGACATCTACTGCCAGAAGCCGCTGACGCTGACCATGGCCGAGGGCCCGAAGATGATCGCCGCGGTGCGGAAGCATGGCCGGATTCTGCAGACCGGCAGCCAGTGGCGCTCGAATCCGCTGATGCGGAAGTTCTGTGAAATGGTCCGCAACGGCGCCGTGGGAAAGATCCGGAAGATCGAGACCCTGGTCGCCGAGAACAACTTCTTTGGCCCCGGCCCGGGTTGGAAGCCGGATCCCGTGCCTGAGGGGTTCGACTACGATACATGGCTCGGCCCGGCGCCCAAGGCCCCGTATCATCGTGACCGCTGTCTCTATAAGTTCCGGTTCGTTTCGGATTATTCCGGCGGGCAGACGACGAACTTCGGCGCGCACTCGAACGACATCGCGCGCTGGGCCATGGGCGACGACGGCGGCGGTCCGGTCGAAGTCGAGGATTTGGGCGCGGAGTTCCCGCCGCCCGGCGACCTCTACGACACCGCGACGAAGGTGAACTTCCGCGTCCGCTTCGCGAACGGAGTCGAGTTGGTCTGCCTGACCCGGAAGCCCGGCTTCGGCGTGCGCGTGTACGGCGAACTGGGATGGATCGAGGTCGACGTGAAGGGCATCCGGAGCGAGCCGGCCGGCCTGGCTTCGATGACGATTCCCGCCGGGGGCATCCGCCTGTACGAGAGCAACGACCACTACAAGGACTTCGTCGATTGCGTCGTGGCGCACAAGG
>CAYXFW010000289.1:0-3147 GCA_964464305.1 uncultured Verrucomicrobiota bacterium | reverse complement strand
CGAGCCCGTCGAGGAAGGCATCCGCACGGTGACGCTTTGCCACCTCGGCAACATCGCCATGAGGCTGCACCGGAAGATCAAGTGGGATCCGAAAGCGGAGCGGTTCGTCGGCGACGACGAGGCGAACGCGATGCTGTCCCGCCCGTCCCGCGCGCCCTGGGGTTGAGTGCGGCCCGGCCGCCGGACGGCGGCGGGGTCATGACGCGAAAAGGGCGCCCAGCGCGAGCAGGGCGTACCACGTGTATTCCACGTCGGCCATGGGGTCGGCCGGGTGGCTCGCGAATCCGCCGTCCTCCCGGGCATGCCGCTCGATAAACTCCACATCCGCATCCGGCGGCCCGGTCACGTCCCGCCCGGCGATCCGGAACGCGGCGGACGCCACTGCGGCGGACAGGAGGTCGGGAACGGGCGCGCCCGGGGCGGCGAACCAGCCGCCGGCCGGGCTGCGCCGCGCGGCGAGCCAGTCGAGCGTCGCATCCGGGACCGCGTGCCCGGCGGCCTGCAGGAAGACGACGGCCGCGGACGTAACGGCGGTGGTGGGCGGCGCGCCGGGCGTGCCGCCGAATCCGCCGTCGTCGCCGCGGCACCGGAGGACGGTCCGCGCGGTGGCGTCGAGGTCCGCGGCCTCCGCGTCCCCGAGGTCCTCCAGCGCCAGAAGGGCGATGAAGGCGGCATAGGGTCCGCCGGACGGCGCGCCCGGCGTCGATCTCCAAGCGCCGTCCGCCGACCGGAACGCGGCGAGGCCGGTTCTCCACGGTGTGGGATCGGGCAGGGCATCGGTCAGGGCGCGGCATCGGATGAGCGAGGCGCAGTGGACCAGATCCAGCGCGGCGCCGTCGCTGAACCCGTCGAGCCACGCGCGTTCGGGAGGCGAGGGCGGCTCGCCGAGCAGGCGGGCCAGCGCGAGACCGAAGGTCGCATAGTAAAGGTCGCTCGTTCCGGCGCGGCCCCGAAATCCACCGTCCGGCGTGCGACGGCTGCGGACGAAACCGCGCAGCCCGTCGACCGCCTCCCCGTTCATCAATGCGACGGCGCCGGCGGCCAGCGCGAGCATGCGGACCCCCGCCGGCGGGGTGGGGTCGGTGCGGTTCATGGAATGTGGAAGTCGCAGATCAGCGGGAGGTGGTCGGAAAGGCCGATGGCCGGCATGTCGAAACGGTCGATGACGATCCCGGGGCTGTGCAGGATGAAATCGAGGTGGCGCTTCGGCCGCCAGCTGGGAAACGAGGGACGGTTCCCGGGGTCCGCCGTGGCCAGGCCGCAGGCGGCGCGGAACAGGCGGATCTCGTGCTCGCCCCAGATCGTGTTGAAGTCGCCCGCCACGATGACGGGCTTGCGGGTCTTCTTCACCAGTTCGTAGAGATCGTGGAGCTGGCGGAAGCGAGTCCGTCCGCCGAGCGCAAGGTGCACGAGAAAGAAGACGACATCCTTGAGCTCGAGCTCGATCGCGAGGCGCTTGACCCCCTTGGTGAAGTAGTGGAAGCGGACGTCCTTGGCCGAGTCGCGGACGACGAACGCATTGCCCTGTTTCCGCATCACCGGGATCCGGTGGGCCAGCGAGGCGGCGCCGTACTTGGAGCGGAAGGCGTGATAGTGTCCGAGGGCCCCGGCGATCGCCTCCGCCTGGTTCACGCGGCGCGACCGGTAGGAACCGGCGTCGACCTCGACCAGGCCGGCGACATCGGGCCGCACCGTGCGGATGAACTCGACGATCTCGCCCAACCGTTCGCCCGTGTGCCGGAAGAACTGGAACGGCCCGCGCCCGGGCGTGCCTCCCGTTCCGTACCTAATATTATAGAGCAGAAAACGCATGCGTCCCTTCCGGGCCTCCGCCCGGCGCCGACATCCGGCCCCCGCCGGCCTCAGCCGCGGCGTTCGATGGCGCGGATGAACTCGAGGAAAAGATAGGTCGAGTCATGCGGGCCCGGGGCGGCTTCGGGGTGGTACTGGACCGAGAAAACCGGCAGCTTCCGGTGGGCCATGCCCTCGGAAGTCTGGTCGTTCAGGTTGATATGGGTGGTCTCGACGAGGTCGGGATCGAGCGACTGGATGTCGACGGCGAACCCGTGGTTCTGCGACGTGATCTCGACCTGGCCGGTGCGGCGGTTGAGGACGGGCTGGTTTGCGCCGCGATGGCCGAACTTGAGCTTGTAGGTCCGCCCGCCGAACGCAAGGCCGAGCAACTGGTGGCCGAAGCAGATGCCGAAGGTCGGTACGCCGGTCTGGATCAGCGTACGGAGCGCGTCCACGGTCTGCGGCACGCCCTCAGGATCGCCGGGACCGTTGGAGATGAAGATGCCGTCCGGCTTCCACTCGAGAATCTCCTCCGCCGGGGCGTGGTTGGGAAACACCTCCAGCGCGCAGCCGAGCCGGGCCAGGAGACGGAGCTGGTTGAGCTTGATGCCGCAGTCGAGCACGGCGACGCGGAAGCGCCGGGGCGCGGCCTCGGGGCCGAGGAGTCCGTCCCATGCCTGCCGCTCCACGGCGATGGTGGAGAAACGCTCCAGGGCCGCGTGTGGGCCGGGCCAGGAGTAGCGGGCGGGGCAGGTGACCTCGCGGGCCAGATCGCGGCCGACCAGGCCGGCGGAGGCCCTGGCCTTGGCCACGAGGCGGTCCGGGTCGGTGTCCGTCGTCGACAGCACGCACTTCATGGCGCCGCGCGACCGGATGTGCAGCGTGACGGCCCGCGTGTCGATGTGGTCGACGCCGAGGAGACCCTTCGAATTGAGGAACTCCGGCAGCGACATCGACGAGCGCCAGTTGCTGGCGATCCGGCTGCATTCGCCCACGACCAGCGCGGCGGCCTGCGGGCGCCACGACTCCATGTCCTCCGCGCTGATCCCGTAGTTGCCGATCAGCGGATAGGTCAGGGTGACGATCTGCCCGTGGTACGAGGGATCCGTCAGGATCTCCTGGTACCCGGTCATGGACGTGTTGAACACGAGTTCGCCGAGCACCTCGCCCGAACCGGCGAAGGCCTCGCCTTCGAACCATGTACCGTCTTCCAGAGCGATCAGCGCCTTGTTTTTCATGCGATGGACCCGTTGGACCGGGGTCCCGCGGGGCAGGCGGTGCATATGCCCCAAGCCGGGTGCAAAATCAAGAAAAAACGGATGCCCGGAAGAAACCGATGCGCCGGAAGACCCT
>CAYXFW010000288.1:0-4588 GCA_964464305.1 uncultured Verrucomicrobiota bacterium | reverse complement strand
GACCTGCTCGACTACGCGGTCGAGGTCGAATGGGGCGATGCGCAGCTCGGCCGGGCGCTGGCGCTGCTCGAAGCGCGGGGCGAGCTCGACCGCACGCTGGTTGTCGTGACCTCGGACCACGGCATGCCGTTCCCGCGCGTGAAGGGACAGATCTACGAGGACGGGTTCCATCTGCCGCTGGCCGTCCGGTGGGGCGCGCGATGCAAGGGCGGCCGGATCGTCGACGACTTCATCAACGTGCGCGACTTCGCGCCGACGTTTCTGGAACTCGCCGGCGCGCCCATCCATCCGCAGATCACCGGGCGCAGTTTTGCCGACATCCTGCTCTCGCCGGCCGCCGGCTGGATCGACCCCGCGCGCAATGTGATGCTCGCCGGCAAGGAACGGCACGATCTCGGGCGACCGAACGACTGGGGCTATCCCGTGCGCGCCCTCCGCACGACCGAGTTTCTCTACGTGCACGCCTACAACCCCGAACGCTGGCCCGCATGCGACCCGGAGACGGATTTTGGGAACTGCGACCCGGGCCCGACCAAGGAGTGGCTCAAGGCCGAGCACGGCCGCTGGTTCGAGCTGTCGTTCGGGAAGCGCCCCGCCGACGCGCTCTACCGCATCGCCGGCGACTCCTCCTGCGTGCGCGACCTCGCAGCGGACCCCGCCCATGCGGACACCGTGCGCGCCCTGCGCGAGCGCATGGACGCCATGCTCCGCGCCGAGCAGGATCCCCGCGCCCTCGGCAACGGCTCCGTCTTCGACACCTACCACTACGTCGGCGACCGGAAGAAGGCCTACGACACCTGGCTCAACCAGCAGCCCGCGCCCACTCCTCCGCGCGCGCCGTGACGGCCCACCACAGCGCGCCCGTCGCTGCACAAGGGCAACGCAACGACGCTAAACGCGCAAAGAAGGACGCCGATAGGATCACGGAATGGACAGGATGGGTTCCCGCCCATCAACGGCAACTGCATCGATCCGGCTTGGTCCCGCAGCGCGAAGGTCGTCGATCAGCACTTCCGAGTTTGGGGTTTCTTCACTTCTCCGCCGCGGTCTTCGCCGCCCCGGCGCCTCCACCCTTCGCCTTGTGGGCGTCGACGAACTCCCGGATGTGCTTCACGTAGGCTTCCGGTCCGCCGGGCTGGTAGCCGGTCTTTCCGACGACTTCGCCTTCGGGGCTCATGACGAGAATCGTGGGGAAGCCGCGCACGCCGTGCTTCTTCGCCAGCGCGTCGTTGCGCGCCTTGTCCTTCTTGCTGAGCGGCCTGTTGCGCGGGAAGTCGACGAGCGCCAGGACCAGGTTCTCCTTCGCATAGTCCTTGAACGCCTTCTTCTGGAAGACCTCGTTGTCGAGCTTGATGCACCAGCCGCACCAGTCGGAGCCGCTGAAGTCGACCAGCATGTACTTGCCGTCCTTCTTCGCCAGTTCAGAGGCCCTTCCAAAGTCGTCCTCCCAGTCCGACGCCGCCCGGGCCGCGGTTGCCGACAACCCGATCGCCGCCGCCAAGCCCATCGCGATGAATCCGTTCATGGTTCTTCTCCTGCGTCCGGATCTCCCGGAACTATTCAATAACCTACTGCCGGTTCCGGCGCATTCAACCGGGCGATTCCCTCCCGGCCGGAAGCCTGACATACTGTCCGGCATGGGCTCCGTCTCCAGCGCACGGTCTTCCGCCCCGCCATCGGGCACGCGGCTGGCCGCAATGACGCTGGCCGCGGCAGCGGCGACCGCGGCCATCTTCGCGCTCTGTACGCGCTTCGGCCCCCTGTCGCTGGATGCCGGGAGCTGGTGGGGCGACCCGGTCTGGACCCTGCGGGCGCTGCGGCTGGCCGCAGCGGCGGCGGCGGGCGCCGGGCTGGCCGTCGCGGGCGCGGCCATCCAGGGGTTGCTGCGAAATCCGCTGGGCGACCCTTTCGTGCTGGGCATCGCAAGCGGTGCCGGCGTGGGGGTGCGGGCCGGGCTGGCGTTGGGGGCGTGGGCGGGCTGGATCGCCTGGCGGATTCCGGTCTTCGCACTCGTCGGGGCGGTTGCCGCCGCCGCGACTGTCTACGCGGCGGCGCGGCGGCGCGGACGCGTCGACCCGTTCTCGCTCATCCTGGCCGGCGTGATCGTGAACATCTTCAACGGCGCGCTGATCATGGGCCTCTATCTCGCGACGGACCCGCTGCGGGTCGACGAATTCGCGCGCTGGGCGATGGGGGAGCTGCCGGAGGCCGTGGACCCCTCCCTGCTGGCCGTCTGCGGCGGCCTCGCCCTCGCGGCCTGGATCTCGCTGTTCCGTCGCGCCGGGGCCCTCAACGCGCTGGGGCTTGGCGACGACGTGGCTCGTTCGCTCGGCGTGCCGGTCGGCGCGTTGCGCGTGGAAGTCTTCCTCGGATCCGCCCTGGCAACCGCCGCCGCCGTTGCGCTCGCGGGCCCGGTGAGCTTCGTCGGCCTCATGGTGCCCCATGTCTGCCGCCTGGTGACCGGCCCGGACCACCGCCGGCTGCTGCTGCTGTCCGGCTTCGGCGGGGCGGTTCTCATGATGGTCGCCGAGACGTTGTGCCGCTGGCTCGGGCCGCACCTTGGCGCGGGACGTCTGCCGGTCGGCCTTCTGACCGCCCTTCTGGGCGCGCCGTTCTTCATCGCGCTGCTTCGCCGCCGCTTTGCGGAGGAGGACGCGTGAACTCCGCCATCTCCGCCCGTGGCCTCGCGTTCGCGTACCGTCCCGCCGAACCGGTCCTGCGTGGCATCGATCTTGACGCGAACGCCGGCGAGCTGGTCTGCCTGCTCGGCCCGAACGGCGGCGGCAACACCACGCTGCTGCGCTGCCTGCTCGGCCTCGCCGTTCCATCGTCCGGCACCGTGACGATCGACGGACGCCCGCTGTCGGGGCTCAAGCCCCGCGAACGGGCGCGCCGCCTCGCCTATGTGCCGCAGTCGCCCGACTCGGCCTTCGCCTTCACCGCGCGCGAGATCGTGCTGATGGGACGCCTCTCGCACCTCGGCGTACTGGGACTGGCGGGCGCCAAGGATCTTGAGATCGTCCGCGCCGCGATGGAGATGACCGGCACGGAGGCGCTGGCCGGACGCACGCTCGACGAGCTCTCCGGCGGCGAGGCGCAGCGCGTCATGATCGCCCGGGCGCTGGCGCAACAGCCCACGATCCTTCTGCTCGACGAGCCGACCAGCCATCTCGACCTGCGCCACCAGATGTCCGTGACCGCGATGCTGCGGCGCGTCGCGCGGGACTGGCCGATGGCGGTCCTCTGCGTCAGCCACGACCTCAATGTCGCCTCGCGCTTCGCCGACCGCCTCGTGTTCGTCGCCGGCGGACGCGTGGCCGCCGACGGCCCGCCCGATACGGTGCTCCGCGCGGATCTCCTGCGCGACGTCTATGGCATCGAGGTCGACCTCGTCCCGCGGCCCGAGTCCGGCCCGCCCCTGGTGGTTGCACGCACCCCTGAACCCCCCGCCCGGGCCCCGATGGCCGGACACGCTCCATGAACTCCACCTCGCCATCCGGAAGTCGTCTGCGTAGCTTTGGCTACGCCTTCGCCGGCATGCGCACCCTGCTGGCGACCCAGCCCAACGCGCGGATCCACGTCGCGGCCGCGGCCTGCGTGGTCGTCGCGGGATTTCTGGCGGGGCTCACCCGCGCCGAATGGTGCGCCATCGTGTTCGCCATCGCCATGGTGATTGTGACGGAGGCGCTAAACACGGCCCTTGAGTTCCTGGCCGATGCAACCTCGCCGGGCTTTCATCCTTTCGTGAAGAAGAGCAAGGATGTTGCCGCGGCGGCGGTGCTGATGGCCGCGATTTGCGCCATCGTCATCGGCCTTCTCGTTTTCGGCCCTCATCTGATGCGGGCCCTCCACCCCCGGGGATAGACGACCATGAAGAGCTTTGCCAACCTTGGATTCCTCCTCGCGGCCGCCGTGACGGCGCTGGCGGACGGACCTTCGGATAATATCGCAGAGAAGGTCCGGCCGATTCCGCCCCCGGGCATCGTGGTGCCGGAAAAGGACCGCGCGGAGCTGCAGGCGGGGTTGGATGCGCTCGGACGCGAGATGGCCGCCCTCCGCTCCGCGCCACCGGCACAGGCGCAACTCCTGCCGGACGTCGAGATCTTCCATAAGGCCGTCCGCTACGCGCTGGATTACGGGGAGTTCTTCAAGACCAACGAACTCGCGGCCGCAAAGAACCTGCTCAAGCTTGGCACCGAACGCGCCGCGCACCTGCGCGCGGGCGAGGCGCCGTGGCGGACGGCCACCGGCCTGGTCGCGCGCGCGTTCCGGTCGCGGATCGACGGCTCGGCGCAGCCCTACGGGCTCGTTGTTCCCCCCGCACCGGCGGGCGGCGCGCCGTACCGCCTCGACATCTGGTTCCACGGTCGCGGCGAGACGCTGAGCGAAGTGAATTTCCTCGCCAGCCGGCTGAAGGATCCCGGCCAGTTCACGCCGCCGGGCACGATCGTCCTCCACGTGTACAACCGCTACTGCAATGCGGCCCGCTTCGCAGGGGAGACCGACGTCTTCGAGGCGATAGACCACGTGAAGCGATTCTACCCGATCGATCCTGATCGTGTGGTCGTGCGGGGATTCTCGATGGGCG